>CALLPK010000007.1 GCA_938015415.1 uncultured Saprospiraceae bacterium | reverse complement strand
ATTTTCGACAATAATAGAAGTGGTAAAATCTTGTCCGGGACAATTTCCGTTGTCCGGCGTGGTATAGGTAAAAATATAAGTGTCCGCAGCAACGCCATCGAAAGAGACATTGTCTGGATTGGCAAGATCAACGCCACTGGTGTTGGTAGCCGTCCAGGTCCCGTTGATAGCTCCGTCGGTAATCAGATTATTAAAATTTAAAATGCTACTATTTCCATTGTCGTTATTATTACAAATATTATCGGAAGCGGAAAGAGTAGCGGTGAGGGGTGCGTCCACGTTGACGGTCACTTCGGTAAAGTCATCCGGACAATCCGTCGTGCTGACGGTATAGCGGAAAGTATAAGTTCCAGCGGCTTGACTATTTCCATTAAACTGATTACCGGATAATCCGGTAGAAGGCGTGGTGGAAGTTTCCGTCCAGGTACCACCTGCGTCGGCACCGTTGAGTAAGCTATTTAAGTCAACGATGTTTCCGTTTTCATTACAAGTATTTACCGGAGCATTGGCTACCCCCGCATCCGGTGTATCAATAATATTGATGGTTTGGGTATGGGTACCTGGGCAAGTTCCATTACTGGTGAATATAATGTTATGAGGTTGCCCAGCGGTAGTTGTGCTTAGATCTAATACTCCGGTATTAGGATCAATGATCGCATCGTTATCTACGCTATAAGTCCCCGACGGGGTTGGTGTGGTAGAAGGTTCCGGATTATTTCCTGCTGAGCAAGCATTCGTTGGATAGATAAAGGAAGCGTCCTGAGGAGACAACATATTCACTCGGATATTATCCGTCACCGGATTACAGATGGATCCCATATCGCTGGTGGTTCCAGTAAAATCAACAAAGCCATTTAAAATATCATCAGTACCAGGAGTATAAGTTGGCTGTTCCAATTCGTTATTATCGAATGTTCCATCTCCCGTGGTGGACCAAATGACTCCATTCGCAGAGCCATCAAGATCAACGTTAAGTTCAATAATATCTCCTTGACAGATGACAAAATTATCGCCGACGTTTATCATGGGCATTTCAATGACCGTCAAAACAATAACATCCGATGAATCACAACCGTTGGCAGCAGTACCTGGAAAAGTTTGTACATACGTATCCGCCGTGTTGTATTCCACCATATTCCAGACAAAAGGAATCCCTTCACAAGTGGAAGCGGTAATTGTATTTTGTACCACTGGGCAATCACAGGAGACAACTTGGATTTCGGTAGTATAAGCTGGGGCTTGCGTACAATTAGGAGTCGCAGGAAGCGTATAGGTAAAGGTATAAAATCCGGGAGCGATTCCCGCAAAATCTACATTGTCCAAATCGGATAAATCTACTCCCGTGTTGTCCGTGTCTTCCCAGGTTCCGAGAACACTAGTAGAAAGTATCAAGTCATTTAAATTTACATTGCTAATGTTAGGGCCATTGTTGTCACTACACGGCATTAGTGTAATTTGGTCCAGGATAGCGGTCTGCTGTGCTTCTACAATAACATTAACTTCCGAAAAATCGCCTGGACATCCGGCATTAGCAGACAAAGTATATCTAAAAGTATAAGTATCTCCTGCTTGGTTAGTTGGGTCAAAAATGTCTACGTCGAATCCATCCGTTGGGTTAGTAGATTCGTCCGTCCAGACACCTCCCGCATCGGCATTAATTAATAAATCATTCAGGTCAATTACCACACTACCCATATTACAGGTTGCTAAATCAGCCATTGGATCACCCGCATCCGGTGGTGCAATAATAGAAATCATACTGGCACTCGTAGCTGGACAATCTTCGGTAGTGGTAAAACTAATGGTGTAACTATCACCAGGATTAACAGTGGATAAATCTAATTCTCCAGTAACTTGATCAATAGAGGCGCCACCATCTACGGTGAAATTTCCGTTGGTTCCGGACGTATTATCGGGGGTTGGATTATCTCCAGTACTACAAGCAATCGTTGGAAAACCAAAACTGGGATCATCCGGTCCGAGAATCAAAATATCCTGATCAAATTCACCGGGACAATTACCCGTACTTGTAAACGTAATGGTATAGGTTTCTCCAACGGTAGCAGAACTAATTAAAAACTCTCCGGTTTGCGCATCAATATCTCCATTATTTACACTAAAACTTCCTGAACTGGTCGGAGAAATATCCGGGGTGGGGTTACCCGCGTTGGTACAGCCAATCGTTGGATAAGTAAAACTTGCATTGCCTGTGGTGGAAAAAGTAATTGTAATGTTGCTTGAGACGGGATTGCAAAGGCCACCTCCATTATCGGTAATTGCTGTGAGGATTACCGAGCCGTTTGCTACATCATTTACGTCAGGACTATATACCGGATTGATAAGCTGATTATCATTGAAAGTTCCATCGCCACTGGTAGACCATAAGATCGTGGTAGCTGAGCCTCCGATGGTAGGGTTCACTAGGTTTACATCTTCATCTCCACAGGAAGTAAGGTCGGTACCTAGGTTTATAGTGGGCGCTTGGTCTAGTGTAACGGTAATTGACCCTGTCCCTTCCGGACAAGTTCCATTAATGTCATCTGTAGTAGCCGTTAGAATAATTAGCGTATTAATATTATTCAGGTCGTTTGTTCCGGGAGTATAGCTGGCATTTGGGTCACTCTCCGTTGGGGTGAAAAAACCGTCACCACTGGTGCTCCAGGTAAGAGAGGTGGCCCCGCCTGACAGGGTAGCATCGAGGTCATTGATTACTTCATCTTCACAAATCGTAATATTATCTTCTCCAAAAGATACAGTTGGTGCCTGATTGATAGAAAGTTGAATCATCGCTACTGCGGGCGTACAATCAGCAACTGGATTATTGGTGGTAGCAGTAATGGTCACAAACTGATTAACCAAGTCGTTTGGGCCTGGATTGTACGTTGCGTTGGGATCATTATCCGCAGGTGAAAAAGTTCCGTCTCCATCAGTACTCCAGATAAAAGCAGTAGCACTGCCACCCGGCGTGGCTCCCAATGGATCACTACTATCGTCTGAACAAATAGATTGATCTCCTCCGATAACTATGGTGGGAGGGGCACTAATCGTAACAGTTAATTCGTCTGTTCCATTGGTGGCACAGTTTGAATTATTACTTTGTGTAGTCGTAGTTAATACCACCGAACCATTAGCAAT
This sequence comes from uncultured Saprospiraceae bacterium, assembly GCA_938015415.1. Classification (GTDB taxonomy): domain Bacteria; phylum Bacteroidota; class Bacteroidia; order Chitinophagales; family Saprospiraceae; genus JALZUU01. The sequence goes on along the minus strand of CALLPK010000007.1, from coordinate 60,522 downwards.
ATCCAGTGGACCTGGCGTGTAAGTTGGATTACTCACCGTATTATTCGGATTAAAAGTTCCATCTCCACTGCGAGACCAGGTAACTGAGTTGTTGATGGGATCACTTAGAGTTGCGTCCAGTGATACAATATTTCCCGCACAAATGGTCTGATCGTCACCGGCTGTGATAGTAGGACCGGCTTCAATAATTGTGGTTTGCGTATCCGAGTAGCTTCCTGGACAGAATCCGTTTGGATCACTTGTTGTCGCTGTAAAGGTAATCGAGCCGTTAGTTATATCGTCCGACCCGGGTGTATAGGTAGGATTTTGTAATTGGTTATTATCAAAAAAACCATCACCAGGACTAGCTGTCCAGGTTATACCGCTCGCACTTCCATCCAGATTAGAAGATAAAAACACATCTTCTCCTGTACAAATTGCCATAGGTGCCACTGCCATGATCTCTGGTGCAGCAACAACGTTAATGTCCTCAAAATCCGTTGCAGGTGAACAGCCATTGTTAGTCGTCACGGTCACGGCTATTCGAATAAGACCATCTGCTGCATCTGATGGACCCGGTGTGTAGGAAGTATTATCGTCGAAATTACTACCAAAAACTCCGTCTCCATTGGTATTCCATAAAATACTACTGCCTGGATCACTGGTGAAAACAGTTACAGGCAACGGTTCCCCTTCGCAAATTACAGGATTTAAAATATCAATCATCGCTGTTGCCGCAGGAATTATATCAATGTTAAAAACATCTGTTCCCGCAATACAAAAACCAGTAGCATCACTCACCGTAACCATAACCATAGCCGAACCGTTGAGAATATCGTTTGATCCTGGTGTATAGACCGTATTGTTATCATTGCTCGGCAAGAACGTTCCATCACTGGGAAATATCGTCGTCCATGAAATAATATTGGTTGGATCAGTCGAGCCTGCGGCAAGGGAAGCGGTAGTGTTGGCACAAATAAGATTATCGCCGCTAATGCTTGCAGTAGGTCCAGGCGTTACATTAAAATTAAGGGTAGCATTTGCTTCATCACAATCACTGATGGTTGTCACGGTCAAACTAAAGCTACCGTTAATGATTTCAAAAGGGCCGGGCGTATAACTGGTATTCTGATCATTGGGATTTCCAAAAGTACCATCACCGCCATTATTATCCCAAGTTACACCCGTAACATTCATAGCGTTGGCCATGATATTGACGCTTCCTCCCGCACAAACATTATTGGTATTACTCATCGGCATCACCGTTGGGGCGTCCACAAAACTGGTAGGGACATTTACAGCATTTGAGACACAGCCGTTGATCGTAACCTGCACCCATAAGTCTACTAAGCTAGCTAGACTAGCAAATTCAGGAGGACTAATGATCGATGTTCCAGTGGCGGGATCTCTATCGAACCATTGAATAAACGCTGATGGATCAGAACTTATATCTGAATTGAAATCGGTTAAATCAAAAAATGTAAGATTATTACAAATCGGAGGAATATTCGGCGGATTAATAACTGGAGGCATTTGAACCATAAAAGTTACGTCAACTGGAATTAAATTACATCCAGATTCTCTACCACCTGCCCATAGGTCGGCTATATTGTTTAGATTTACACTGGTTGGATCAGCAATTTCGATTCCTCCGTTATTTGGATCGCCATCATACCAGATTACATTCGCGGTTGGATGTACATTCTGATTAAACGGCGTTAGATCAAAACTGGTAGGATCATTTACACATTCGTTTATATTTGGATCATTTGCAGTACCTGCCGGAGAAAAATTAGCGATTTCAGCATCGCTCGCGGTACAACCATTTACGTCAGTAGTTGTAAGTCTATAAATAGTTCCATTTTGACCACCAACAAGCGTAGTATTTGGAACAGAATTGTCGGTAATTGTTCCAGATCCAATATTATCCCAGAACCAACTCGAGATAACAGAAGGGTCCGTAACCATTCCATTTAAGGGTAAATCTTCTCCCTCACAAAGCATTGGTGGACCCGTCGCTATGGTGGGTACTCCCTCCCAGCAAAGAATCACCAGATTTTCGAAAGTAACAGATTCATCGCCTGCCCAGGTTTGCGTAACGATATTGATGTCAGCGGTCGAGGCACCGTTGGTGCAGATTGGACCGGTTGCTATGGTGCCTGATTGCTCTGCGTCCGTAGTTCCAACATCTCCAATCAGATCACTAGCTACTTCACTACCGTCCATGTGAAATCTAGCCCAAAGGAAATCCCAACATTCAAAACAAGAACCAGCTGCAGGATTATTTGGATCTCCGGCACATGATCCAATGGTACAATCTTCTACTGTTTCCATATTACCACTACCCAGCCAAGGAAGAGAAAAACTGTAATCCAGGGAAAAACTTACAGAAGTACAATTAGAAATATTCACCGGATAAATATCAGGCCCGGTAGGGCCATCAGAGTCTGCATAAATCCTTCCTGCATCACTTAGGATAGTCGTTTGACCATAAATTTTTCCAGACATCGAAATACCCAGAAAAAACATCCAGCACAAAATTATTTTTTTCAATAATTGCTGAAAATTATTTAGAGAACAGAACCAGTCTAACATAAAACCAATTTTAGTGTAAGTTTTGATGAGGGTTAAAACAACTGCTAAGCTAAACCAGGTTAGCATAGTCGTCTTGTGATTCTCGAGTGAAAGACCTAATTATTTTAGTTTTAAAGAAACTATCAGGTAATTCTACTTCTAAGAAACAGAGGGATTAAAAATTGTAAAAATAACGTGTCTGGAAGGAAGAAGGGCAGTGTGTATGTTACGATTTTATTAATTCACTTGGTTAGTAAATTTTTAATCTCCTTCCCGAGTCCCAAATTTACGGAAATTATCCGGGAATTGTAAGGCCCATTCCTGCCTATCTTCTCCTAGAAAAGGCTATTTTTGTTCTTTACTCAAAAAAAACGTACTATATATGCAACGCAGTGAACAGGAAATAGTCCGCCGAGAGGCTATGCAAGCACTCCGGAACCTTGGAGTGGAACCTTATCCGGCCGCCGGGTTTGCGGTGAATTTTTCTACCAATGACTTTAAAACAGCCAATTTTGACGAGTTGTTGATCAAAGATTTAACGAGTCTGGCCAAAATTGGTGAGGCGGGTGCCAGGAAGTTAATGGAATTATTTAAAGCGAAAAAATTCCGTACCAGTTCTATCAAAGAGGACGAAGAATTTCAGGCTTTTGGGATTAATGATCCTGTCGAATTTGATGCTTCCGCCAAACGGGAATCCATGGATTTGGAAACGTACATCAATGGATTAAGAACGGCCAACCTCGGCGTGTATGGTCCCGACAAATTATCCGAACTGAGAATTGCCGGTAGGTTCATGGGACAGCGTGGTCCTTTTGCCAAACTTCAGGACGCGGATGGTACCATTCAACTGTATATGCAAAAGGGGAAAATGGGTGCAACCGAAGCGGAACAAGAGTTGACGGATAAGATTGTAAAACTATTACACATTGGTGATTATATTGGCTTGGTGGGTGAACTTTTTATCACCCAAACGGGAGAAGTAACTATTAAAGTAAAAGAATTACATTTTTTAAGTAAAGCATTGCGTAATCTGCCTATTGTCAAGCGCGACAAGGAAGGAAATATCTACGACGCCTTTACCGATCCGGAACTTAGATACCGACAACGGTACGTGGATTTAGTGGTCAACCCGCAAGTGCGGGAAGCCTTCGTAAAGCGGACCAAAATGTATAACTCTATCCGTAATTTTTTAAATGAAAAAGATTATCTGGAAGTAGAAACACCGATCTTACAACCGCTCTATGGTGGTGCTGCAGCTCGACCATTTAAGACGCATCATAACACATTGGATATGACGCTGTACTTGCGAATTGCCAATGAGTTATATCTAAAAAGATTGATCGTCGGAGGCTTTGATGGGGTATACGAATTTTCTAAAGATTTTAGAAATGAAGGGATGAGCCGATTCCACAATCCGGAGTTTACGCAGATCGAATTATACGTTGCTTACAAAGATTACGAGTGGATGATGAACCTGGTGGAGGAGATGGTTGAAAAAGTTGCGATGGACGTAAACGGAACGACCAAAATACAGGTCGGAGATAACGTGATTGATTTTAAACGACCGTGGAAGCGATACACCATGTACGAAGCCATTGAGCACTTTACGGGTATCGATATTTCAGAAATGAGTGAAAAAGAAATTTTTGCAACCGCAAAAAAATTACACGTACCGGTAGACGAAACAATGGGGAAAGGAAAATTAATTGACGAGATTTTTGGGGAGAAATGTGAAGGTGAGTTAATTCAGCCGACCTTCATTACAGACTATCCTATAGAGATGTCACCACTGGCTAAAAAGCACCGTACCAAGCCTGGTCTGGTAGAACGTTTTGAAGCGATTTGTAATAAAAAAGAAATCTGTAATGCCTTCTCTGAATTAAACGATCCGATTGATCAGCGCGAACGGTTTGAGGCGCAACTCGAGCTTGGAAAAAGGGGAGACGACGAAGCGATGGTCCTGGACGAGGACTTTCTCCGTGCGCTGGAATATGGAATGCCTCCTACCGCTGGATTGGGAATCGGTATGGATAGGCTGGCGATGATTATGACGAATTCAAACTCTATTCAGGATGTATTGTTTTTCCCCCAGATGAAACCGGAAGATAATGATGGTGAAACCAAAGAAGAGGAGACCGAATAGAAAGAGTGGAAACAATTCTGAGCGGATGTTTGTCTATGAATGGGCAACTTGATGATTTAGTGTAGATGAAGTTGTTTAAGAATGAAGCACTAAGCCTCGTTTTTTGTCGACATTCTTAATAACTTCGATTAAAAAGTACTAATTATCTCTTTTAGTTTATTTAAAAAATATAATAATGAAAAAGCAATCATTTCAACTCCTGTTTATCGCCTTCTGCTTCGTTGGTTTTACTGCGTGTACCACTCAAACACCGGAAGAAAAGCGTAAAGAAGAACTTAAGGAAAGCGCTGAACAACTCGCTGCTTCTACCCAGGATCTCGTAGAGAAACTGGGAGAAAACGCAGAAGGAACGGTCTCCGAAGCCTTACAGGGAATAGAAGCAGCAGTCAATAAAATCAAGACGGATAAGGACCTGAAAGATCCAGTCAATTTTCGTAGTTTGAAAGAGTTATTACCCGAAAATTTGGCGGGTATGTCTCGAACTGATCACAGTGGGAAATCATCGGGCGCAATGGGCTTTAAAATCTCTACGGCCGAAGCTAGTTACGAAGATGGTGACCAAAAACTGGAGGTAGATATTGTAGATGCTGGCGGAGTTGGTGCTGCTTTGATGGGTGGTGCCATGTGGTCACAACTGGAAATTGACGAAGAATCCAGCGATGGATTTAAGCGAACCATCGAAATCGACGGCAATAAATCTTATCAGGAATGCAGCAATAACAATACCCGTTGTCAACTGGCAATGATGGTGGCAGATCGATTTGTCGTCTCACTCGAAGGCCGAAATATGGACATGGATCAGTTAATGAAAATTGCAAAAAATATGGACCTTAGCAAGTTAAAAAGTATGTAGATAAAATTTCCTAAATCTTTGGAAGTCGATCGTGAAAATGCAGCAATGAATCACTGGCGTTTTCATGATAGATATACAAAATAAGGGTGTGTTCTTTACTCAGATGAGGATGAAAATAAATCTTAATCGGGTAGTGAACATACCCATACTCTTCAAACAATTTTATCGCTTTTCTACCAGGAGGATGCCGAAATAATGTTAACGCCGCCGCATCGGCCGGCAATGGTAAATCCTCATATCCTTCCTCTGACAAAAATTGTCGTAACATTCCGTAGCTTTGTTCCAGACTGGTACCGCCAAAGACCGTACGATAACGACGTCCATCGCTGGTACCACCTAAGTGATGGGAGTTTTCGGAAGGAAAAGAATCTCTGATTTTATGTATCGGGATGGGTTCGTCTATATGGACCATAGTCATTATGTTGAATCGTTGAATCCGCTCTGAAAAACAAAAAATAATGATACTTAATTGGTGGCAAAAGACATTAGCATCTCAACAATTCAATAAACAAATATAAACGATTTGTTTTTAAAAATTAAAAAATGCCAACTATTTTTTTTAAAATTTTTCTGGGATTGATATTCTTGATCGCTCTGACGCAACTAACCTTAAACCTTTCTTACCAGGAAGTAGCCATTCCAATTACTGGGCAGAGCTTAGCTGTATTAGTCGTAACAGCTTTATTGGGCGCGCGAAAAGGTAGTTTAACCATTAGTTTATATTTATTATTAGGAGGAATCGGTCTACCCGTATTTGCCAATGGTGGATCGGGGTGGGAAATATTTACAAAAGGCAGTGGTGGTTTTCTTTACGGATTTTTAATAGCGGGCGGATTAACGGGTTGGTTGGCCGAACGGTGGGGAATTGCTCATTTTCTAAAAAATATTGGAATGATGGGGATTGGTACCGGGGTAATTTTACTATTTGGCGTAGGTCATTTAACTGCTAAATACGGATTGGAAAAAGCGTTGGAATATGGTTTTTTCCCTTTCTGGCCAGGAGCAATAATTAAGATCATTGCCGGAGCAGTAATTTTATCAATTTGTCATGCTATTATAAACAAGCAATAAAATATATTAATTTAGAAGCAAGAAGCAATCTACAACCGCGCAATCACCGTCAAATTTCCTTTTACCTTATCGCCTTTCTGCACTTCAATCTTTGCATCTAGGGGTAAATACAGATCAACTCTTGAACCAAATTTAATAAAACCCATATCTGCTCCCTGGGTTACTTCGTCCCCGATTTCTAAATAATTAACAATTCTTTTTGCCAGTGCACCGGCTACCTGTCGCATCAGTATTTCCGAATCACCATTGCCGATAACGGTGGTGGTGCGCTCGTTCTCATCCGAAGATTTTGGGTGCCAGGCAACGAGGTATTTACCTGGGTGGTATTTAAAATAATTAACCGTTCCACTAATTGGATTTCGGTTGACGTGCACATTAGTGGGACTCATAAAAATGGAGACCTGTAATCGTTTGGCCTGGAAATATTCGTTTTCGTTTGTTTCTTCAATTACCACAATTTTACCATCGGCGGGTGCGTAAACGACATTATCATCTGCTACCAGAATTTCTCTGCGTGGATTACGGAAAAATTGCAGTACTAAAAAGAAGAGTACCAATGAAAGGATACCTACGGCAATCAGCAGATTAGGAAAAAAATAAAAGACACCTACATTTAACATGGCGAGCAATAGAATGCTCATCAATAAAATCTTGTAGCCCTCGTGGTGTATCTTTTGAAATAAATTCATTCTTGTTTTGTTATTAACTACTTAGGTGAAAATCGGCACAAAGTTAAGCAATTTTCGGGGTTCAACGCCACTTACCAACCAAACAATTAACTGTAAAGAGGTATGTTGGTATAAACAGTTTTTTACGATCTTTTGTTTGGTTTTTGATCATTAAAATTACTTTTTTTTGGAAAATAAATCTGATAATCAACCTCTTATATATAGTAAAAAGGCAGAGACAAACGGCACGACAAAGATGAACGCATCAAATCTATCTAAAAAGCCGCCGTGTCCGGGCAAAAAGCTTCCAGAATCTTTTACCCCTTTACTACGCTTGAGCATGGATTCTATCAGATCGCCAATAGAACCGAAAACGACGGTCAAAGCGGCAATGACTATCCAATTAAAAGTAGATTGCTCCTTGAATATTAAGCTCAGCAAAAATCCTGCAACCATGGCCGTAATCGCTCCGCCGATGCTGCCCTCCCAGGTTTTATTAGGAGAAATGCGGGGAAATAAGGGTGTTTTACCGATTTTAGAACCAATAAGATAAGCGCCAGAATCGTTTGCCCAGGTCAGCAGCAAAATTCCAAAAACTGTATTAGGCAAATAAGTATCTCCCTCAATTCCCACGAGGACTATCATAGACATGGGAAGTCCAATGTAAAAAATACCCAAAAATAGATGCGCTAGATTCGTAAAAGGTTCTTTTGTATTGGCAAATAATTCCCGGACAAAAATCAAAAAGACCAGCGGGATAGATAAAATGGTCGCTTTTTTTAGAAATATAAAAGGATCTGCTGGAATCCCGAGTTTATAAATTCCGGTGATGACCACCGGCAATACCCCCATGATGGTACCTGCTATTTTGTAATGACGAATATTAGTAGGATTCTGGGCTACAAGCGTCATTCCAATAAATTCCCACAAACAAAGTGCGGTAATGAGGACAAAAAGGGCTACGAAAGGGTAGAGTCCTCCGTACAAACCGGCCAGCATCACGGTTACAAATACAATTGCAGTAAGAATTCTGGTAGTCATAAGTAAGGTTTTCTCGGGGTATTATCTTCCATTTCTGGATTTTGTAAAAATAATCTCCGGTTTTTTATCAAAAAATAACCCAATATCATCGCACCTATGGCAGATAATATCAACGAATAAGATAGCGTAAGATCCGTATCCGTCGTGGGGAGTTGGTCTGAAAGCGCAAAATAAGGCGCAGAAACCAGAAACGCGTTGTTAAAAAAGTGAAGAATAATTGGTATCCACAAATTTATCGACCAATAATATAAATAACCAAGCACCGCACCCAGCACCACGCGTGGAAAAAATCCCTCAAACTGAAAGTGGAACGCACTAAAAAATAGGGCGCCTAACCAAATAGCCAGGTGTGGATTTTTAAAATATTCAACCAATTTGTTCTGTACAATGCCCCGGAAAAATAATTCTTCGCTGATGGCCGGGATCGCCGCAATCACTAGTAAATTGAGCAGCCACGCTGCTGTGGTATCCACCGATAATAGTGTCGTAATCAGTTCCGCCGTATCCGCCTCAATATTGGTGGCCCATTCGGGCAGCGGTATAAGCTGATTAAACCAGGCACTTAAACCGACCAATGGCATGCTAATTAAAAAAAACAAAAGACTGAAAACCAGAACTTTAGGTAGTAGTTTACGATTAAGTCTAAAATAATCCGTCCCTTCTTTTCTTTTGAAAAACCACCAGAATATTAAGCAAGGCAATAAAAAAGTAAATATTTGGTGAATCGCCGCCGTAAAACGAAAGAAGCCACGAGCTACGTTTTCCGGATGCTCAACGAAAAGCTTCCCAATCTTCGTCAAATCAAAACCATTTACGTGAGCAAACGCAAAATTTATTGCCGTCCCCGTCAGCATGCACAAAATAACAAGCAGCGTAATGGCTAAAACTTCCGTTTGATGAGTAGGGTTGTTTTCTTTTTTTACCACAAGATTCTGTAAGGTTTTAGATATTTTATAAAAATAAAATGGAAGTGTAAAAGTAGGACAATTCTTTATGACCAGGTATTTTTTATAAAACGATCAAGTGTACTAATCACTGATGTTAATATTTCTAATGTGTCAGAGGCAGCAGAATCGCCTTTTGAAACGTTTTAATGATTAGCAAACAAGATAAAAGACAATTTTACAATTTGAAACCCCTATTAACTCACCTAAGCGTCAATGTTAACAAAATTGCTCTCCTGCGAAATGCTCGTGGAGGGAACCTACCTAATTTGGTGCAAGTAGCCAAAGATTGCGAAGCTTACGGTGCACAAGGTATTACCGTACATCCACGTCCCGACGAACGACATATCCGCTACGCAGATGTTCCTCAGCTAAAAAGCGTCGTTACTACTGAATTTAATATTGAAGGAAATCCCAACCCTAAATTTATGGAGTTGGTTCTGGCCAATCGCCCGCATCAGTGTACCTTAGTTCCCGATGCGCCCGATGTATTGACTTCCGATCGAGGCTGGGATACCGTCCAACACGCTGATTTTCTGAAAGATATAACCGCACAGCTACAAGAAAAAGGCATTCGGGTCTCTATTTTTGTCAATGCCGACGAAAAAATGGTAGCGGGCGCCAAAGCCGTTAATGCCGACCGCATCGAATTATACACGGGCGATTATGCGAATGCTTACGCTACTCATCCCGCTGCCGCGGTCAAAGCGCATTATCTAGCCGCCACAGAAGCCAATAAAATAGGTGTTGGTATCAATGCGGGGCACGACCTGAACCTTGATAACCTGGAATTTTACCGCCAAAATGTTCCTGGACTTTTAGAAGTTTCCATCGGACAGGCCCTGGTAGCAGATGCGCTCTATTATGGTCTGCATAATACGATACAGATGTACTTGCAGAAACTGGCTGTCATGGAGCCTGCTTAATTTTTTTTAATATTCTGGGCAATATTGCTAAATGTTAGAGGTCAAATAGTACCTTTGCGAATTATTATAAGTTTATATAGAATTTTATTATTTAATCAAAAATGAATTAGTATGAAAAAATGTTCACTAGTTTTGTTTATGGTGCTTTTTGCGATAGGGTTTACCTACGCTCAAAGAACTGTAACAGGTTCTGTCATTGACGACTTGGGAGATGCACTTATTGGGGCTAACGTCCTGGTAAAAGGTACGACCGTGGGTACAGTGACGGATATTGACGGTAAATACACTTTAACCGTCCCTAAAGATATGAATACGCTAGTATTCAGTTATACAGGATATGCTACCCAAGAAATGGAATTGGGAGCTAGTAATGTCCTTGACATTACGATGGCAGAAGGAGCACTTTTGGGTGAAGTCGTGGTAACAGCTGCGGGTTTGGAAAGAAACTCCCGGGATGTTGTTTATGCTAACCAGACGGTAAGTGGAGAAGACTTATTGTCTACACCAAACAAGAACACACTTGAAGCATTAAGAGGAAAGACGGCTGGTGTAAGACTATCTACTGGATCTGGTTCGGTTGGAGCTTCTACCCGAATTGTACTTCGTGGAGAAAGTTCTTTAACTGGAAATAACAACGCACTAATCGTAGTTGACGGTATTCCAATTGATAACGGTGCTTCTAGAGGTGGTGCTGGTGCTTCTACTACTGGATATGCGGATCACGGTAATCGTTTCAATGACATCAATCCTGATGATATTGAATCTTTAACCATTTTGAAAGGACCTTCAGCAACTTCTCTATACGGTTCGCGTGGTGCTTCTGGTGTAGTATTGATTACTACCAAGAGTGGAAAAGGTAAAAAAGGAAAGGTTGAGGTAGGTCTTAATACTTCTTTTTCTGTTGAAAATGCATACGTATTATTACAGCGTCAGGATGAATTCGGTCAGGGTTTTGATAACTCTCACTTTGATTCCGGTGAAAACTGGTCTTGGGGACCTGCTTTTGATGGTGTAGTTCGACCTTGGACCACCCCGATAGATTCAGATGGTGACGGAGCATTAGAGTCTTTAACCAGACCTTTTAGTGCAGTACCTAATCAGTTAGAAGAATTTTTCAATAGAGGAACTACTCTGACTAACAGTGTTTCTCTATCGGGTGCTAATGATAACTTTACCTACTATGCTTCTTATTCTAATACCGATCAAGATGGTATATTAGATAATACAGATTATAAAAGAAATACAGTTAATTTTAGAGCGACCGCTAAATTATCTGATCGTTTGAAATCTGATTTTAAAATTTCTTACGCTAATACTAATCAGAATACGGCACAGGAAGGATCTCGGGCTTTTGAAGGAAACAATGCTTACTCGATGGCTATCCAGTCTCCAGTAAATATTCCTTTTGGTGAGCTAAGAGATTATAACTCTCCTTTTCACGATATTAATGGTTACTGGGGATCTTACTCTTCTGTAAATCCTTATTTTATTCTAAACGAATATGGAAACAACGGAAAGATTAATAACTTTCTTGGAAACGCTTCTGTAACTTACGAATTGGCAGAAGGATTGAACCTGGTAGGTCGATTTGGTAGCAACGTAGTGAACACTGAAATTGAGACTTTTTCCCCTAGCTTTACGCCTGCTACTCAGTTGGTTTGGGGAGATGATTTTGGTTTAACTACCAGAAACTCTCGACACTCTTCTTTGGGAGATTATACTAAGTTCAGTCAGACAAATATTAATCTTGATTTTACTGGATTAGTTACTTACAACCGTCAACTTAATGATGACTTTAGTTTAGATTTTACGGGCGGATACAACTTCTTCCAGACACAATCTAGATCACTGACTGCTTCTACCCAAGGTGGATTGGTAGTACCTGGATTTTATAATTTGAGTAACAGTGCACTACCGTCAAGTCCTTCCCAGTTCACAAGTGAGCGACGTATATTTGGAGCTTTAGGAAATGTACGGATTGGATATGATAATTCTGTATTTTTGGAATATTCTGCTCGTAATGACTGGTCTTCTACTTTACCTGCTGAGAACAATTCCTTTTTCTATAATGCGCTTGGTCTTTCGGCTGTGTTAACTGACCTGTTAAAAGTTGAAAGTGATGTTCTTAGTTTTGCCAAATTTAGAGCGAGTTATGGTACTACTGGTAAAGATGCCCCTCCATACCTTCTTGCTTCTACTTTTGTAGGAAATCCAACGTTGGTAGGTTTAGGTGATTTTGCGATTACTTTCCCACTTAACGGACAAGCTGGTTTTACTACTGGTAACTTGATTGGTAACCCTACATTAAGCCCTGAGCTTACCACTACTTTTGAAATTGGTGCGGATGTAGGCTTGTGGAATGATCGAATTAACGTGGCTTATACTTTTTACCACTCAGACCACACAGACCAAATCGTACAAGTAAATTTACCTCGTAGTACTGGTTTTACCAATACTTTTACAAATATTGGACGAATGACCAATACAGGACATGAGTTAACCTTAAACTTAAAGCCGATTATGGGATTAGTAGATGGGTTAAGTTGGGATATGTTTTTTACTTACGCAAAGAATACGAACGAAGTTAAGACAATTACCGATGATATTGATGAGTTAGTAGTTGGTGGTCCTTTTACACCAGGTGTTTCAGTAGTTGCAAAAGAAGGCCTTCCATTTGGTACCTTTAAAGCACTAGCGCCTCTGACCAATGATGCAGGACAAACCGTTGTAGACGGAAATACTGGTTTCCCACTGTATACAGACGAAGAAGTTTTTCTTGGATCTTACCAGCCTGATTGGACTGGAAGTGTAGGTTCTAATATCAACTATAAAGGAATCGGTATTAACTTCTTGGTTGATATCAGACAAGGAGGTGAATTTGTTTCTCAAACTCAGTTCTTTACTGAATTTAATGGTACAAATACGAATACTACCAAGTTTAATAGAGAAGAATTTGTGGTTCCTAATAGTGTAATTGAGACTTCTGAGGGAGTTTATGAAGAAAATACTATTTTAGTTACAGAACAAGGATTTTTCACCAATTACGATCCTGCTGCTTCTACGTACTTAGTTGACGCAAGTTTTGTTAAGTTACGTGAAGTTGGTGTTAGTTATGCTGTTCCAGCTAAGTACTTGAGTAACTTACCTATCTCTGATCTAAGAATTGCTTTCTTCGGTAGAAATCTAAAATTCTGGTTACCAGCAGAAAATATTTACGCCGATCCTGAAGTAAATGGTCCTGCTTTAACAGGTAACGCATCAGGTATTGAAACTTCTCAGGTTCCTCCTGCAAGAAGTGTTGGTTTCAATTTGAGTCTCAAATTTTAAAATAAGTTTTAAAAGAAATAATTATAATATGAAAAAAATATTCAAATCATTATTATTAGTCACGTTAATCTCTTTCGTTGCTTGTGAAAAATCACTGGAAGAATTAAACGTTGATCCTAATAACTCACCCACTGCAGCTGCGGCGAACGTACTGACTGCAGCTCAGGGATACATAGGCTACATTGTAGACGTGGATTTAAATTTTGACTCTTTTATCTGGGCACAATATAAGACCTGGGGAATTGGCGTATCTCTTGGAAACGCAGAACGATTCGTGGCTCAGCCAGATGATCATGATGGTTACTGGCAGAGAGCTTACGCAAATGCTTTAACAGATCTTAAATTTTTATCAAAAAGTGACGATCTTGGTTACAGTGGAGTAGGTAAAGCATTGCAAGTTTTTGTTTATCAAGGTTTGGTGGATCATTTCGGTGATATCCCTTTCAGTGATGCCATTAGTGGTGAAATTGAAGATGGTTCGATCTTAACACCAACTTTTGATGATGCGGCTAGTGTTTACAGCGATTTAATTACCCTTTTAGACGAAGCGAGTGCAGATCTTGCAGTAGCTGGCGCTACCACAACAATGGGCGCAGATGATTTAGTTTTTGGTGGTGATATTTCAAAATGGCAAAAATTTGCTAATTCACTAAAGCTAAGATTATTGATGCGTTTGTCTGAAACCGGAGCCAGAGGTGGTGAGGTACAGGCATTGATTAGTGCAGGTAATTTTATTGACGGTCCTGGTGATATTGCAGCGGTTCCTTTTGATGGGATCAGTGGTGACCAGAATCCAATGTTTGCCCGTGCTTCTTTTGGTGTAGGCGATTTCTATTTTGCTAGTCTTTCTACGCTAAATGTATTAGAAGAATTAAATGATCCTAGAGGAACTGCCTTCTATTCGGTAGCGGCTACTGGTCCATCTGAAGGACTTTTACGTGGTATTGAGCAAGGAAATGTAGATGCTTATCCGTTTACAGATCCACCATCAGACTATAGCGGTTCTTCTGCTTTAACTTATGGTCCTGCGATGCCGGTTATTTTGATGAGTGACTGGGAAGTGAAATTCTTAAGAGCAGAAGCAGCAGCACGTTATGGTACCAGTGACGACGATGAAGATTTATTAAGTCAAGCGATAACTTCTAACTTTGATAACTTTGGTGTAGCAGGTGCAGCTTCTTATATTGCAACACTAGATTATGGTAGTGCTGGTAATTTAGATGCTAAACTGGACATTATTGGTGTACAAAAGTGGATTGCCTTAAATGGTACTCAAGAAGATGAAGGATGGATCGAGGCACGTCGTTTTGATCGACCAGCCAGTCGATTATTTACAGATGGAATTTGGGAAACACCACCTTTTTCAGTACTTCCTGCCGGACAGTATCCAGCATCGTGGTTGTATCCAGCATCTGAACGTAGCTTAAACCCCAATGCACCAAGTCAGCGTACTATTACAGATAAGATATTTTGGGATAATTAATCAATAATTTAAATTTATAATATAAATAATATGAATAATGTAAAATATATGCTCATTGGCCTCGCAGTTTGCCTTTTTATGGTAAGTTGTGGTGATGATTTTGAGAATTCTGCTGAACCTTCAGGTGTAACTTTTCTTCCTGCGATAAATCTGGATGGTCCCAGTTCTCTTACTTTGGATTGTAACGAGACCTCTTTTACAGATCCCGGTGGTGAAGCTAATGAAGGTGGTTCGCCAATTGAACTTAGTAGCACCGTAGTAGGAGAATACTTCGGGGCAACAGAAGTAAGTGCTCCTGACATTTATACAGTAACCTATTCTGCTCTTAATAAAGATGGAATTCCTGCATCTGCTTTCAGACAAGTAATTCTTCCTCCGTGTAACGGAGATTTTGTTACGAGTATTGCAGGGCTGTATTCAACTTCGATCGTTCGAATTGGTGGAGAAGCCTACGCGGATCGAACTTTTGTCGTGATTAGAGAAACCAGTACTCCTGGTACTTTTGAAATCTCTGACGCTTTTGGTGGATTCTATGACCTTGGAAGAGGTTTTGGTGCACAGTGTGCAGCCGTAGGAGCAACCATTAAGGTGAATGATATTTCAACTAATGATTTTGACGTAACTACAGGGTCTGTATTTTGTTTCGGACCAGAATTCGTAATTACGATGGAAAATTTCTCGGCAGATCCAGCTACCAAAACGATTAATTTTGTAGCGACGGGTACCTTTGCTAACGCTGAGTTTACGGTAACTATGGTTCAATTACCACAGTAATACCGACAACGAAGTCTTGAATAACAAGACACGCTATCCCGGATTTTGGCAGATAATGCCGGGATCCGGGATTTTTATTTTTTCAGGTCTACAACGAAAGTTAGACTGCCTGCGGTATCAGCAATAATTAAGATGGTTTTAGAACATTAAAGCCAGCTTTTAAAATTATTAATCGTAACGCTATTATTAACCGTAACGCTGATTAAAAAAAGCTTAAGGAGGTCAAGATTTTGACTTATTAGGTAAGAAATGCTTAAATTTAATTCTAAATAAAAATATTCAACAAGTAGCAACTCTAAAATAATGTCATTACACAAAAGCTTTCTGATCTTTTTATCCTTCATCCTCCCCTTAATGCTGAGTGCGCAAACTCAAAATAAAAATACGCAAACGTCACTTATTCGAATCAATCCAGGGCAAATGACTTCAACTATCGACCTGAGAGAACGTTATACGGTTATTCACTTCTTTTATAATGACGATTGGCGTAAAGGGAAATTAATCAATAAGCATGGAATAACTCAGGAAGATGAACTTTTCATGATGTACGACGTCCTAAATCAAGAGTTAAGTATCAGTATGTCAGGTAAGATATTCACTGTTCCTCCCAATGAAATTAAGGGCTTTGTATTTACGGATGAAGCCAGGGAGGTTTTTATTTATGAAACGACCAAGGATGGTGCCCCTGATAATACCTACTATGAGGTGGTGGAAGATGGAAAATACCAACTGCTAACGCATCATACCTTTTTTAAAAAGAAAGCTAATTACGTAGCAGCACTCGACAACGGGGATAAGGAATCAAGAATGTATAAGCGGGCTTATTTTTATTTTAAAGGAGAAAATGGAATCTCTAGAATTCCTAAAAAGAAAAAAGCGGCGATTAAATTTTTTGAGCGTTTTCCTGCGGCCAAGCAATATTTGAAAAAAAATAAGGTCAATTTTAAAGATAAAGAGCAGCTAGTCGAATTGCTAAAATATATGAATAAAGAGGCTTGATTTTTTATTAATCAAGTTAGAAAATACAATAATATGATGAAGCGTAAAAGAATCCTCCATTCCTTCCCCTTACCATTAAAGAAAGTTTCCTGTTTTTAAGGGAAAATCCCCCACTTCTTTGGTTTTTACCAATATTCATACTACATTTAATCGTAATTAAAGGACGCCTTAACATTTTATAAGGTAAAATGTCCATCTCACAGAACATTCTGACACTACACAATATGTCTGCCCTAAATAATTTTCTGAAATTTTTGGAGCACCAAAAACGTTACGCTGCACCGACGCTTACTGCCTATAGTAGCGATCTCAATCAGTTTTTCCAATATCTTGATAGTATCTATGGTTCCATCCCTTTGGAGGAAATTAAGGCCCTGCACGTTCGGTCCTGGATAGTGGAGCTTTCACAAGAAAGTACCGCTAAAACAGTCAGTCGAAAACTGTCTGCTCTAAAAACATTCTTTAAATATTTACTGAAAAGAGAGCTGATTATCCACAATCCGATGCTGAAAATTACGACACCCAAGGTGAGCAGTAGGGTACCGGTCGTGGTTAGAAAAAAAGAATTGACGCAATTATTTGAACAAACTCCATTTAACGATGATTTCATTGGTCAGAGAGATAGACTAGTATTGGAAACATTCTATGCCACGGGAATGCGGCGGGCAGAATTAATTGGTTTAAAGGTCTCCGATATAGATTTTAACAACCGTCAAATGCGGATTTTAGGAAAAGGAAATAAAGAACGAATGCTACCGTTTAGTAAAAATCTGGCAGACTTGATCGGACAATACATCGAATTACGGAATAATACATTTCCCGAAAATACAGCTCAAACGCTTTTTTTAACTAATAAAGGTGAACCCATGTATCCTAAGATGGTATATAATTTGGTTAAAAGGTACTTAGGAATGGTTACTACCGTTGAAAAAAAGAGTCCCCACGTCTTACGTCACTCTTTTGCTACTCACCTTTCAGATAACGGAGCAGACTTGAATGCCATAAAAGAATTGTTGGGGCACGCCAATTTATCGGCTACCCAGATTTACACACATTCGTCTGTAGAAAAATTAAAAAAAATCTACCAACGGGCCCATCCAAAGGCCGGAAAGTCAGATTGATAGTATGATAAGGATGCTTTATAACCCTATTTTTTTATCCACGCTTAATACTGCGTGTACAAACACTAAGGAAAGTATTACTTACTGATATTAAATTTTATAACCTGGATTTAAAGACAAGTTAAATCCACAAATTTTAAAAACAATGAGAGTACAAACTCAAGCCCTGCACTTCTCCGCAGACCAGAAGCTCATCCAATTTATTGAAAGTAAACTGGGTAAACTCGAACAGTTTTTTGACCGTATCATCTCTGCCGATGTAATCCTCAAATTAGAAAATACCGGGCAGATCAAAGATAAAATTGCCGAAGTAAGGCTGAAAATTCCCGGTGGTGTCCTTTTCGTAAAAGGAACTCAAAAATCTTTTGAGGCTTCAATCGATATGGCCGTGGAAGCACTAAGACGCCAGCTAATCCGACACAAGGATCGTCGTGGTAGGGCAAAGTCGTAAGACCTGCTGCTAAATAAGCCACCAAAAAAGAAGCGTTCGATAAAGATCAGACGCTTCTTTTTTGTTTTTATACTCAACATGGGATCAGCGTCGAAAAATAAATTCGTCTAACGGCACAAGATTAAATTTCAAATAGCCAATGGCAAATAGTATAAACCTGTTGATTCAAAAAATAAATCTCATTTCTTTTAAACCTTCCTTCCTTATTTCAAGAAACTTTTATTCCTAAATCTTCGTTAAACCCTTTAAATCACACAAAAAAAACGATCTTTGCATCCCCTTGCAAAGCTTTTAGGAATAGCGATATTTTTTTTATTAAAATTCCTCAATAAAATATGGCTGAAAATTTTACTTTTTTATTAAAAATAGTATCTTTGCAGTCGCATTTGAGAAAATGATCTCGAGTCGTTTTGGTAACAGATAATAATATGTTATTTCTTACTTAGACAATAAGCCAATGTAGCTCAGCTGGTAGAGCCGCTGATTTGTAATCAGCTGGTCGGGGGTTCGAGTCCCTCCATTGGCTCCTCTTTTTCTTTGGTCATCCTCTTTTTTAGGATATCAACTAAATAAAGGACAGATTTTTTTCTTAGGGGGGTGCGCCGCAGTTGGAGAGGCGGGATGGACTGTAAATCCATTGTTTCGGCTGAGTAGGTTCGAATCCTACCACCCCCACCCAGTTTCTTCAAAGCAATAAAGATTGCTTTTCATGCCATTACCATAAACTAAAGGCATATAAATTGAAATCTCAAAAAAGTTAAATTAACGCAAGTTAATTCTTTTGCGGGCGTAGCTCAGTTGGTAGAGCATCAGCCTTCCAAGCTGAGGGTCGTGGGTTCGAGTCTCATCGCCCGCTCTAAATTTTCGACGAAAGAAGAAAATTTTCCCGTCAATCCGGGATGTTCCTGAAAAGATAAACTCCATCAAAGGAAGGAAGTTATTTTTTCGCTTTGTTCATTTTTAATTTTTCCATCGGGAAAAAAGTTGAAAGCCAACGCAAGGAGGATAAGACTTATTTCACGATGTCAAGAAAAATTTAAAATTGACAAAGACTACCCGAAAAGTTTATTTTCGACGCAAGAAGAAAATCTTTTCGCTTTGTTTATTTTTAATTTTTCCATCGGGAAAAAAGTTGAAAGCCGACGCAAGGAGGATAAGACTTATTTCACGATGTCAAGAAAAATTTAAAATTGACAAAGACTATATAACAAGCCGATGTAGCTCAGGGGTAGAGCACGTCCATGGTAAGGACGGGGTCGGGGGTTCAATTCCCTTCATCGGCTCTACACTTCGGACACTGTAATAATTGTATTTAATAAATTTTATTTTCATTTCATAAAAACGCTAAAGCGATGGCTAAAGAAACATTTTCAAGGGACAAGCCACACCTTAATATTGGCACCATCGGGCACGTTGACCACGGTAAAACGACCCTTACAGCAGCAATTACTTACGTGCTGTCCAAAGACGGAATGGCTAAAAAAATGGATTACGCATCTATTGACGCCGCTCCTGAAGAAAAAGAAAGAGGTATTACGATTAACACCGCACACGTAGAATACGAAACGGGTAATCGTCACTATGCCCACGTTGACTGTCCAGGTCACGCGGATTATGTAAAGAACATGGTAACGGGTGCTGCCCAGATGGACGGCGCTATTCTAGTTGTTGCAGCAACAGACGGACCTATGCCACAAACTCGTGAGCATATTCTTCTTGCTCGACAGGTAGGTGTTCCTAACATTGTTGTTTTTATGAACAAAGTAGATCTCGTTGATGACGAAGAAATGCTTGAATTAGTAGAAATGGAAGTTCGTGAACTGTTGGATCAGTACGAGTTTGACGGCGACAATGCTTCTATTATTGCAGGTTCTGCATTGAAAGCATTAGAAGATGATGCAGATGCTCAAGCAAAAATCCTCGAATTGATGGCTGCTTGTGACAAAGATATCGTTGAGCCACCACGTGCTATCGACAAGCCTTTCCTAATGCCTATTGAGGATGTATTCTCAATCACAGGTCGTGGAACAGTTGCTACCGGTCGTATCGAGCGTGGAGTAATTAACACTGGTGATGCCGTTGAGATTGTAGGTATGCAGGCAGAAGGTGAAAAGCCACTGACTTCTACCGTTACCGGAGTAGAGATGTTCCGTAAAATCTTAACTCGTGGAGAAGCTGGTGACAACGCCGGTATTCTTTTAAGAGGTATTGAAAAAGAAGCAATCAAGCGTGGAATGGTTATTTGCCAGCCTAGCTCTGTAAAGCCTCACAAACACTTCAAAGCAGAAGTTTACGTTTTATCCAAAGATGAAGGTGGCCGTCACAAGCCTTTCTTCAACGGTTACCGTCCTCAGTTCTACTTCAGAACAACCGACGTAACGGGTGATATCAGCCTACCCGATGGCGTAGAAATGGTAATGCCTGGTGATAACGTATCTCTGGAAGTTAAATTGATCAACACCATCGCAATGGAAAAAGGATTGCGTTTCGCAATTCGTGAAGGTGGACGTACCGTAGGTGCAGGACAGGTTACTGAAATTATCGAGTAAGATAACCCATCCATGCTGCCGCGCTGATGAACAAATCAGTGCTAATAAACAACAAGGAATTTTGAATACACGCAGGTGTTTATTCGAAATTCCTTGTTCCATTAAATTTAATCGGCTAAAGGAAGCCGTTCCTAAGATTGAACTTTTGATTTTTCGGGTCGTATCACTACTTGAAATTCTCTTTGTTTTATCTTATTCACGGGCATAGTTCAATGGTAGAATAGAGGTCTCCAAAACCTTTGATCTGGGTTCGAATCCTAGTGCCCGTGCTAAAAACTGTTTTATGGAAAAAATATCACTTTACGTAAAAGAAAGTTACCACGAGTTGGTAAATAAAGTTACCTGGCCTACTTGGACCAGCCTGTTGCAAAGCACGGTACTCGTACTGGTCGCTTCTCTAATTATTTCCTTGATTATTTTTGTCATGGATTTAATTGCAAAAAATGGTTTGGATTTCATCTATCCTGGCGGTAATTTCTAGAGAAGAACTACAGCGCACAAAGATTATATTTTAACCATACTTACAAAACCATAGTCACAATAGTCAAACATGAGCGAAGGCGAAGACTTACGATGGTACTCACTGCGTGTTATTAGCGGTAAGGAAAGAAAAATAAAGGAACGAATCGAACTGGAAATTACCAGATCAAACTGGAAAGAATTTGTTACGCAAGTACTGGTTCCTTCAGAAAAGGTATACAAAATTCGAAACGGCAAAAAAGTAATTCAGGAAAGAAATATCCTTCCTGGCTATATCTTAATTGAAGCTTCTCATACGAAGTTCAGAGGAGATATGGTACAAAAAATCGCCAACCTTCCCAACGTTATTCATTTTCTTGGCAAAAACAACCCGATTCCGATGCAGCAGTCGGAGGCAAATCGTATGCTCGGCAAAGTAGATGATTCGCAGGATATTGGCGAAGCATTGATCGAGCCGTTTATCGTAGGAGAAACCGTTAAAATTATCGACGGTCCTTTCAACGAATTTGTGGGCGAGATTCAGGAAGTGAACGAGGAAAAGAAAAAGCTGAAAGTGATTGTAAAAATCTTTGGTCGTGGTACCGAAGTAGAACTCAACTTTATGCAGGTTGAAAAACAAAGTTAAAAACTTATACGACCTCGTGTCGGAAAAGTTCTTACATATTTAAGGGAGCTACAATCAGCAGATAATGCGGATATAGCGCTAATTACCTCACTTATTTAATTTTTTAAAATGGCAAAAGAAGTAGATGGTTTCATAAAACTCCAGGTCAAAGGAGGCGCGGCAAATCCAGCCCCTCCAGTAGGTCCAGCCTTAGGTGCTAAAGGAGTTAACATTATGGAATTCTGTAAGCGTTTTAACGCACAGACACAAGAACAAGCTGGAAAAGTTTTACCAGTCGTAATTACCGTTTTTAAGGATAAGTCTTTCTCCTTCGTGATCAAGACACCTCCTGCTGCCGTCCAATTACTGGACGCTGCAAAACTTAAAAAAGGTTCTCCTGAATCAAATCGTCAGAAAGTAGGTTCTGTTACCTGGGATCAGGTAAAAGCAATCGCTGAAGATAAAATGGAAGATTTAAATGCTTTTAGCATTGAATCAGCTATGAAAATGATCGCTGGTACAGCGCGGAGTGCTGGAATCAACGTTAAAGGAACACCTCCTTGGGATAACTAGGACGATGCGTTCTTTTGGACGGATGAAAGCATCCGGCCGACAACATGTATACCTTGCTTTTTAAATGTGATCTTCGATTTCATTTTTTAAACATTGATCATAAATAGGGAGCTACTTTTTTATTCGGTAACCATCCGATAATTTGAAGTAGCGCTAATTACCTCACTTTTTAAATTTTAATAATGGCAAAATTGTCAAAGAAAAGAGCTGCTGCAGTCGCTAAAGTAGACGCAGAAAAGCTCTATCCAATCGAGGAAGCGGTAGCGTTGGTTAAAGAAGTCAACTGTACCAAATTCGATGCTTCCGTAGATGTCCACGTTCGCTTGGGCATTGACCCGCGAAAGGCCGATCAGGCTTTACGTGGAACTGTATCTCTACCACACGGTACCGGAAAATCTAAAAGAGTACTCGTCATGTGTACTCCTGATAAAGAAGACGAAGCCAGAGCAGCTGGTGCTGATTTTGTTGGACTCGACGATATGGTCACCAAAATTCAGGGCGGCTGGACAGACGTTGATGTAGTGATCGCTACTCCTAACGTCATGGCTCAGGTTGGTAAAATCGGTCGTATCCTCGGACCTCGTGGTCTGATGCCTAACCCTAAAACAGGAACGGTGACGCCTAACGTAGGAGCTGCAGTTTCTGAAGTAAAGAAAGGTAAGATCTCTTTTCGAGTTGATAAATTCGGAATTATT
Source organism: uncultured Saprospiraceae bacterium (assembly GCA_938015415.1). Taxonomy (GTDB): domain Bacteria; phylum Bacteroidota; class Bacteroidia; order Chitinophagales; family Saprospiraceae; genus JALZUU01. The sequence continues at coordinate 37,267 of CALLPK010000007.1, read as the reverse complement.
CACTCTTCTGTAGGTCGGGTTTCCTTCAGTCCTGCTCAGTTAAAGGACAATGCGATGGAACTAATCGACATGCTGGTGAAGATGAAACCTTCTTCTGCAAAAGGAACCTACATGAAATCAGTAACCATCGCTAGCACGATGAGTCCTGGAATCAAGGTGGATACTAAATCTTTTATCTAATTAACCGTTTCTAACCGAAACGTCTAAATATTAAAAATCATGACTAGATCAGAAAAAGCGGCCACGATCGAGGAACTGAAAGGCAAATTTGCGGAAAATTCATTTTTCTACCTTGCCGATTCTTCTTCATTGACCGTTGAAGATATAAACAAATTGCGCGGCCTCTGCTACGAAAAAGGAGTGGAAATGCGGGTGGTAAAAAATACCTTGGTTCAAAAAGCTTTAGAAGCTGCTCCGGAAGAAAAAAAATACGCCGGACTCTACGAAGCGCTAAAAGGACCAACTGCCATTATGTTTACCGATACAGCAAAATATCCTGCTGCGATCATCAAGGAATTCCGTGGTGACAAAGAGCGACCTTTTGTCAAGGCGGCTTACATCGATTCGTCAATTTATATCGGTGACGATAAAATTACCGAACTTAGTAAGCTCAAATCCAAGGAGGAATTGGTCGGAGAAATTATTTCTTTGCTTCAGTCTCCAGCCAAAAATGTTATCAGCGCGCTTAAATCAGGTGGTTCTACCATCAGTGGCTTGCTGAAAGCATTGGAACAAAGAGGAGAGTAACAACTGTTTGGTACCTTTTCTTGTTACAAACAGGATAAAGGGCACCGAACCAATAGTATAGCTTCAACAAACTTAAATATTTTTTCAAATTTTGGACACGTTACGGTGTTTGAAAACAAACTTAAAAAAAAACTGTTCGTTATGGCAGATTTAAAAGATTTCGCAGAAAAATTAGTAAACCTTACAGTAAAAGATGTAAGTGAATTAGCTACTATCCTTAAGGAGGAATACGGTATTGAGCCCGCAGCAGCAGCTGTAGCAATGGCCGCTCCTGGTGGAGGAGGTGGAGGCGAAGCAGCCGCTGAAAAAACAGAATTTGACGTTGTGTTAAACTCTGCCGGTGCTGCTAAGCTAAAGGTAGTAAAAGAAGTTAAAGGTATCATGGGTGTAGGTCTGAAAGAAGCTAAGGAGCTTGTGGATGGTGCACCTGGTGTACTGAAAGCTGGTGCAACTAAAGAAGAAGCTGAGAGTATCAAAGCTGCTCTGGAAGCAGTTGGTGCGGAGGTTGAGTTGAAGTAATTCTTTCTTTTGGGAAATGATCCCATCAGGAGTTTTATTCTTCAATCACCTTAAGGCAACCAATGATTAACATTGCACAAACTTATTTACCGTACTACAGAAGGATAACCTGGTTATCCAAACGAAACTAGACGCAAGGAGGCTTAGACAGTAGTGTATCTACTGGCTAGGCCTATTGCCGTCTTTATAGTTCGCTAAGCGAGCAAACTATTTTTTGGTGTTTTTTTATTAAACACCGATTCAAATTTTGGCATTTAAACGTACCAGTAAGATCGGAAATTTTTTCGTCAATTGCTGGAAATAAAAAACAATTCTCTATGGCGTCAAACAGCACTCCAGAGCGAGTAAACTTCGGTAAGATTAGACTGGCCTCCCAGTATCCCGATCTGCTCGAAATTCAACTGAAATCTTTCGTTGAATTTTTTCAGCTTGAAACTACTCCAGAAAACAGGATGGCAGAAGGTCTTTACCGGGTATTTCAGGAAAATTTCCCCATCACCGATGCGCGAAATATTTTCGTACTTGAATTCTTAGATTATTTTGTAGATCCTCCACGTTACAGCATCGAAGAATGTATGCACCGTGGGTTGACTTACAGTGTTCCACTGAAAGCTAAACTACGATTGTCTTGTAACGACGAAGAACACGTCGATTTCCAGACCATCGTACAGGATGTATTTCTAGGAAACATTCCTTACATGACTCCGAAAGGTACTTTCGTGATTAACGGAGGTGAAAGACTGATCGTCTCTCAACTACACCGTTCTCCTGGCGTATTCTTCGGACAAAGCTTCCACCCGAATGGAACAAAAATTTATTCTGCCAGAGTAATTCCCTTTAAAGGGGCCTGGATGGAATTTGCCACGGATATTAATACGGTGATGTATGCTTATATCGACCGTAAGAAAAAATTCCCCGTTACGACCTTATTACGTGCAATCGGATTTGATTCTGATAAATCTATTCTTGACCTTTTCGGTTTGGCCGAAGAAATCAAAACGGATCCAAAGGCACTCAAAAAGGCAATCGGTCGTAAATTAGCGGCCCGTGTATTGAAAAAATGGAATGAGGATTTCGTGGATGAAGATACGGGTGAAGTAGTTACGATTGAGCGTAACGAAATCATATTAGAAAGAGATGTCGTATTAGACGAGGAAAATATTGAGTTAATTATTGAAGCAGAAACAGAAACCATCATTCTGCAGAAAGAAGATATTGAAGAGGATTACTCAATCATTTATAATACGTTACAAAAAGACCCTTCCAGTTCTGAAATGGAAGCGGTACAATATATTTATCGTCAGCTGCGTGGTACAGATCCACCAGATGAAGAAACGGCTCGTGGTATTATTGATAAGTTGTTCTTCTCGGACAAACGTTACAACCTCGGAGAGGTTGGACGTTACAAGATCAACCGTAAACTCAAGCAGGATATTTCCAGCGAGACCTTGGTTTTGACGAAAGAAGATATTATCGAGATTGTGACTTACCTGGTTCGGTTGATGAACCAGAAAGCAGAAATAGATGATATTGATCACTTGAGTAATCGTCGGGTTCGTACCGTTGGTGAGCAGTTATACGCTCAGTTTGGTGTAGGTCTGGCACGAATGGCTCGTACCATCCGGGAACGAATGAACGTCCGTGATAATGAGGTATTTACACCGATTGATTTGATCAATGCAAGAACCTTATCTTCGGTTATTAACTCTTTCTTTGGAACGAGTCAGTTATCTCAATATTTGGATCAAACCAATCCGCTGTCAGAAATTACGCACAAACGTCGTATTTCGGCCCTCGGACCTGGTGGTCTTTCGAGAGAGCGTGCCGGTTTTGAGGTACGGGATGTACACTATTCTCACTACGGTCGACTTTGTACCATTGAGACACCGGAGGGACCTAACATTGGGTTGATCTCTACGCTCTGTGTACACGCCAAGATTAATAAAATGGGATTCCTGGAAACACCGTACCGTGAAGTTAAAAATGGTAAAGTAGTCACCAAAGGAGATGCTATTTATTTATCTGCCGAAGGAGAAGATTTTAAGAAAATTGCACAAGCAAACTCCGTAATCGACGAAAAGGGTGCGTTTATGACGGACCGTATCAAATGTCGTGAGCATGGTGATTTCCCGGTATTACCACCGGAAGAAATTGAATACATGGATGTAGCACCCAACCAAATTGTTGGGGTTTCTGCTTCGATGATTCCATTCCTGGAAAATGATGATGCCAACCGTGCCCTGATGGGATCCAACATGCAGCGTCAGGCCGTTCCGTTAATCAAGCCATCTTCTCCAATTGTGGGAACTGGCCTGGAAGGAAAAGTAGCCGTGGATTCTCGAATGTTGATCAACGCAGAAGGTGATGGAGTGGTGGAATATGTCGATGCTAACGAAATTATTATTCGCTACGATCGCACCGAAGAAGACCAGCTGGTATCTTTCGAAGATAGCCGCAAGTCCTATAAGCTTACGAAGTTCCGTAGAACTAATCAAGGTACTTGTATTAATCTAAAGCCGATTGTTAAAAAAGGTCTACGGGTTAAAAAAGGAAGTATCCTTTGTGATGGTTATGCGACCGAAAAGGGAGAATTAGCACTCGGACAGAACCTGAAAGTGGCATTTATGCCCTGGAAAGGTTACAACTTTGAGGATGCGATTGTACTTTCGGAAAGAGTCGTAAGAGAAGATATCTTTACTTCTCTGCACATCGAACACTTTGAATTGGATGTTCGAGATACCAAACTGGGAGAGGAAGAATTGACCAACGATATTCCTAATGTGAGTGAAGAAGCTACCAAGGATCTGGATGAGAACGGAATTATTCGTGTCGGCGCCTGGATCAGTGAAGGAGATATTCTGATTGGAAAAATTACTCCGAAGGGAGAATCTGATCCGACCCCGGAAGAAAAATTACTACGGGCCATCTTTGGTGACAAAGCGGGTGATGTAAAAGATGCGTCTTTGAAAGCGCCTCCATCAACCAAAGGAATCATTATTAATAAGCAGCTTTTTGCCCGGGCAAAGAAGGACAAAGTGCAAAAGGCACAGGAAAAAGACTTATTGGAAAATCTGGACGAACAGCATGCTATTGCACTGAACGAAATGAAAACTATTTTGGTCGATAAATTATTATCGCTGATCAAAGGTAAAATTTCGCAAGGCGTACGAAGTATCTACAACGAGGAAATGATTCCGAAAGGAACTAAATTCTCTAGTCCGGTAATGAAGAAGATTGATTACAGCGCTGTAGATTATTCTGGATGGACCGACGATGACCATACCAACAGTCTGATTGCCCGATTGCTACATAATTATAGCATTAAAGTAAACGAAGAAGTAGGTAAGTATAAGCGTCAGAAGTTTAACATCAGTATCGGAGATGAACTTCCAGCGGGTGTGCTAAAACTGGCGAAGGTTTATTTAGCTAAAAAACGTAAACTGAAAGTAGGTGATAAGCTTGCAGGACGTCACGGTAACAAGGGTATTGTATCCAGAATTGTTCGACAGGAAGATATGCCTTTCCTCGATGATGGAACGCCAGTAGATATCGTACTGAATCCGTTGGGTGTACCTTCACGGATGAACCTGGGTCAGATTTTTGAAACCGTTCTTGGTTGGGCGGGTGAAAAGATGGGACTTAAGTTTGCGACGCCGATTTTTGACGGAGCCAAGGCCAGCGAGATCGAAGCTTACATTGATGAAGCAGAATTGCCCCGATTGGGACAGACTTACCTTTACGACGGAGAAACGGGTGATCGTTTCCATCAGCAGGCAACCGTTGGAGTTATCTACATGCTGAAGTTATCGCACATGGTTGATGACAAGATGCACGCGCGTTCTATCGGACCATACTCATTGATTACACAACAACCATTGGGTGGTAAAGCTCAGTTTGGTGGTCAGCGTTTTGGTGAGATGGAAGTATGGGCACTGGAAGCATTCGGTGCAGCCAATATTCTGCAGGAATTATTGACGATCAAGTCGGATGATATTCAGGGTAGAGCGAAAGCGTACGAAGCAATTGTCAAGGGAGATAATCTACCCGAACCAAATATTCCCGAGTCTTTCAATGTATTGATTCACGAATTGCGCGGTTTGGCCCTTGATGTGAAATTTGATTAATAATAACAACCATAACGAAGCGATAAAATCTCCCGCTGATTCGGCGGAGATTTTATAGCCTCATTAAATACTATAATCATATGTTTAAAAAGAATCCAAAGCAAAGAAAAGGATTTGATAGTATCATGATCAGCCTGTCATCTCCGGATGATATTCTGGACCGTTCGTTTGGTGAAGTTCTAAAACCAGAAACCATTAACTACCGTTCTTATAAGCCGGAACGGGATGGCCTTTTCTGTGAAAGAATTTTCGGACCAGTAAAGGATTATGAGTGTTATTGTGGAAAGTACAAACGTATCCGTTACAAAGGGATCGTCTGTGACCGTTGTGGGGTGGAAGTAACCGAGAAGAAAGTACGACGGGAAAGAATGGGACACATCAAATTGGTGGTACCCGTTGTTCACATCTGGTTTTTTAAATCATTGCCAAACAAAATTGGTTACCTGCTGGGATTGTCTTCCAAGAAATTGGAAAGCATTATTTACTACGAACGGTATGTAGTGATTCAGCCGGGTATCAAAGAAGCAGATGCCATCAACAAGATGGATTTGATGACCGAGGAAGAGTATCTGGAAATTTTAGAAACTTTGCCGCCGGATAATCAAATGTTAGAAGACGAAGATCCAAATAAGTTTATCGCTAAGATGGGAGCCGATGCGGTTCGCGAATTACTGATGCGATTGGATTTAATTGGTCTATCCTACGAATTACGTCACCAGGCCGCAAATGAAACTTCTCAACAGCGTAAGTCAGAAGCCTTAAAGCGTCTGCGAGTGGTAGAAGCCTTCCGTGATGGACAAAAAGTAATTGAAAATCGACCCGAATGGGCCATCATTCAGTACTTACCTGTTGTTCCGCCGGAATTAAGACCATTGGTTCCTTTGGACGGTGGACGATTCGCGAGTTCGGATTTGAACGATCTTTACCGTAGAGTAATTATTCGTAACAACCGATTGAAGCGATTATTAGAAATTAAGGCACCGGAAGTGATCCTTCGAAATGAGAAGCGAATGCTCCAGGAAGCCGTTGATTCTCTTTTTGATAATAGTAGAAAATCTAACGCTGTAAAAGCGGAAGGTGGACGTGCACTGAAATCTTTGAGTGATATTCTGAAAGGTAAGCAGGGACGTTTCCGTCAAAACTTACTCGGTAAGCGTGTGGATTATTCTGGTCGTTCCGTAATCGTGGTTGGACCAACATTGAAACTGCACGAGTGTGGTATTCCCAAGAATATGGCGGCTGAATTATTCAAGCCTTTCGTGATCCGTAAATTGATCGAAAGAGGGATTGTAAAAACGGTTAAGTCTGCCAAAAAATTAGTGGATCGTAAAGATTCTGTTATCTGGGAAATCCTCGAAAATATTCTGAAAGGTCATCCCGTGATGCTCAACCGGGCACCTACGCTGCACCGTCTTTCGATTCAGGCTTTCCAGCCTACATTGATTGAAGGAAAAGCCATTCAGTTACACCCATTAGTTTGTGGTGCTTTCAACGCGGATTTTGATGGAGATCAAATGGCGGTACACGTACCGTTGAGTCACGCGGCGATTTTGGAAGCACAGGTTTTGATGCTGGCTTCGCACAATATGTTGAATCCGCAGGATGGTTCTCCGATTACCCTGCCTTCGCAGGATATGGTATTAGGTCTATACTATTTGACCAAAGAAAGAACCAATAGTAAAGAGGAACCAGTTCGGGGAGAAGGAATGAAATTCTACAGCACCGAAGAAGTACTCATTGCGCATAACGAAGGACAAGTTGATTTACACGCGAAGATTCAAGCCAAGGTGAAGTTTGAAAATGAAGACGGAACCTTTGGGCTGAAGCGAACGGAAACTACCGTTGGACGAGTGATCTTTAACCAGGCTACACCGGAAAAGGTACCTTTTATTAATGAGTTGTTGACCAAGAAAAACCTGCGGAAGGTAATCATGGACATCATCGAACGAACGGATTTTCCAACGACGGCAACCTTCCTGGATGCCATTAAGGAAATGGGTTTCTACTGGTCTTTCAAAGGAGGTCTGTCCTTTAACTTAGGAGATTTGATTACGCCTACCCAAAAAGCGGAAACGCTGATTACCGCTCAGAAAGAAGTGGATGAAGTGTGGGATAATTATAATATGGGATTGATTACCAATAACGAACGTTACAATCAGATCATTGATAAGTGGACGTTTGCGGATAATAAGATCACCGAAAATTTAATGGACGAATTAGCAACGCATAAGCAGGGATTCAACTCCGTGTATATGATGCTGGATTCCGGGGCACGTGGATCTAAACAACAGATTAAGCAGTTGTGTGGATTACGGGGACTGATGGCCAAGCCGCGAAAATCCGGTGATACCGGTGGGGCGATTATTGAAAACCCGATTCTTTCTAACTTCCTGGATGGATTATCTGTACTGGAATACTTTATCTCTACACACGGTGCTCGTAAAGGTCTGGCCGATACGGCCTTGAAGACGGCGGATGCGGGATACTTGACACGACGTCTGGTGGATGTTTCTCAGGATGTAGTGATCATGGAAGAGGATTGTGATACTTTACGAGGTATCGAAACGACGGCTTTGAAGGACAACGAAAAAGTGATTCAGGTGCTAGCCGATCGAATTATCGGACGGTATACTTTGCACGATATTGTACACCCCGTTACGGACGAATTGATTCTGGCTGCGGGTGAGTATATTACCCCACAGCTCGGACGACACATCGAAGCAGAAGGAATTGAGATGGTCACCATTCGTTCCGTACTGACTTGTGAAACCAAGCGAGGAGTTTGTAACAAATGTTACGGTAAAAACCTGGCAACTGGTAGAATTGCTGAACGCGGGGACGCGGTAGGAATTATTGCCGCTCAGTCGATTGGTGAGCCGGGAACACAGTTAACATTACGTACTTTCCACGTAGGTGGTATTGCGAATGTATCAAAAGCAGAATCTCAGTTAACCAGTAAGTTTAAGGGATTACTTGAATTTGACGGTATTCGTACGACGCAATCAACGGATGAAAAAGGTAAAAAGGTAGACATCGTTTTATCCCGGGCGGGTGAAATCCGCGTAATGGAAAAAACGGGTGGTAAAGTGTATACGACGCTTCATATTCCTTACGGTGCAATCTTGTTCGTCGAAGACGGCAAGGAAGTTGATAAAGGTGCCTTGATTTGTGAGTGGGATCCGTTTAACGCAGTTATTGTTTCTGAACACAGTGGTATCGCCCAATTTGAGGATATCGAAGAAGGACAGACTTTCCGGATCGAACGAGACGATCAGACTGGATACGCCGAAAAGGTAATTGTAGAAAGTAAGACCAAGAAAAATATCCCGACGATTCACATTGTGGATAAACAAGGAAATCAATTGAAGTCTTATAACCTCCCCGTAGGATCTTACATCTCAATCGAAGATGGTCAAACTATTCAAGGTGGAGAGAAGATCGCAAAGATTCCGCGTAAGCTAGGTAAGATTGCCGATATTACGGGTGGTCTACCGCGGGTAACGGAACTTTTCGAAGCACGTAATCCTTCTAATCCAGCGGTTACCGCGGATATTGACGGAGTTGTTTCTTTTGGAAAAATCAAACGTGGTAAGCGGGAGGTTTTTGTAGAAGATGAAAAGACCAAACAGCGTCACAAGTATCTGATTGGATTATCCAAACACATTCTGGTTCAGGAAGGTGACTTTGTAAGAGCAGGAATGAATTTATCCGATGGAGCGGTTGCACCAAGAGATATTCTGGATATTTCCGGACCATTCGCCGTACAATCGTACTTGGTTAATGGGGTACAGGAAGTCTACCGTTCACAGGGTATTACGATCAACGATAAGCATATTGAAGTAATCGTGCGTCAGATGATGCGACGGGTACAGATCGAAGATGCGGGTGATACAACGTTCCTCGAAGGAGAAGCGGTTGAGAAGTATGACTTCCTGGAACAGAACGACTGGATTTTTGATAAGAAATTTATTACGGATCCAGCTGATTCTACGAAGTTAAAGCCCGGGCAGTTGGTGACCCTACGTCAACTACGGGAAGAGAATTCTGCCTTGAAGCGTAATGATCTGAAGCCTGTTCAGTTCCGTGATGCGGTTCCGGCTACTTCCCGTCCGTTGTTACAAGGTATTACGAAGTCTTCTCTCGGAACGCATAGCTGGATTTCAGCGGCCTCTTTCCAGGAAACGACGAAGGTATTGAGCCAGGCAGCGATCTCTGCGAAGCGGGATGATCTGGAAGGTTTGAAAGAAAACGTCATCGTAGGTAAGTTGATTCCTGCGGGAACCGGACTACGGGTTTTTGATAGTTTATACGTTACTAGTAAATCAGCACACGATGCCGCTCAAGCTCGACGAGATGAGATTGAAGAAATGGAGGAGATGGAAGAGAAGGTAGATTAAGAGAGCTGTTGGCCATTAGTTATTGGCGCTCTTTGATCGTGTATAGAAAAAAAAAAAGGTCTGCTTTTAATTAAGTGGGCCTTTTTTGATATTAAAGGCAAGAATGGGTTCTCTTATCTAAGGATTGTTATGTCACCTTTGATACTCGCTGGATTACCGTTATCAGGACATGTTCTAATGGATGATGGTGATCATACTAGCGCAGTAACTCTATTAGGTCGAATTAAGCTTATGAAAGATCAAGGTACGGATGAAATAGATGCAGTGGATCACTCTAAAAGGCTCAATATTACTCAATGTGAAAATGCTAATGGATTTTAAAACTCAAACAATGAAAAAATATAATTATGTATTTGTGCTCTTTTTTATCTCCATCTCTGCTATTAGCTTTAGTCAAAACGAATTTTTCCCATATCATACATCATGTGGTAACAATTCAGACTATTTAGGTAATCAGGATATAATGCATCTGGTTAGTTTGTCTGATGCAGAATACGAAAATTTTACTAAGATTCTTCGTAGCGAAAGTGAACATAAAAGTAGTGTAATAACTGCAATTGGACTTATGGTTGAAAGAAACAACTCGGAGGCTTTAGCTATAATTGATTCATTAGCAACTGGTCCCCTTAATCGGGAACGACCTTCTGCAATTAGAGCTGTTTTAAGAATAGGAGGAACTTCTTTAGACCGTTTTCTCGATTTTCTATTCTCCAAAGATGATTTTGAGTTTCAAGTTGATGTATTATTACACGTCTGGGTAATTGATAAATTAGAAGATTTGCGCATTTTAGAAGATCATTTAGATCGAGTTTTACAAGAACACCCTGATTGGAGAATCAACAAATTCGCTTCTAAGGATTTTAGAAAAAGATTAGATACGGCTATTCGAGTTTTGGACCTGCAGGAAACAAAGTTGTCAGTTCGAGAATTAAAAGTAATTTTTGATTTCAAAAATAATTGGTTCAACATGGTTCCTGGAGAGATTGGATACATGTGGGCACTGAGAATGCTAAATAAAATAAGTAATGCTAGAAATGAATTATATGAATATCTCTTGAACCAAAAAGAGATTAAAAAAAGTGAAGCCCTAAAGGAAGGTATTCTGTTTTATTTACATACAATGAGCTACGAACTTGATGAATCAGAAAAAATATGGATGAAAGAAAGTAGAACCGCTATCACCTCGCATTTGTTTGTTGTCTTTCGGAATGCAAAGGAGCTGCGAGAATACTACTCCTTTAGACAGAAATACCCTTATAATCCTTCGCCCTCTAACAGGAAACATAAATAAATGCAGCTATGTAAAGCTTTAAAAGATAAAACAAAATGAAAAATAGAGCTATTGTGTTATTCCTGCTATTCGTTGGTATCTTTTTTTATGTAAATAAAAAACGTGGAAAAGTAGATTTGGGTCAGATACATGATACACCGCTCACAGGTAAAATAGGTGATACACCTATTCTTTATAAAAAACTCAATATGGATATGTATTTGATTGCTGCTCGACCTAGTACAGAAGACGTGTTAGAGTTTTACCATCATGATGATAGTCATGGACTTAAATATCGAGCACTTCGATTACTGGGATTTATTGCTGAACAAGATGACGAGGAAGCAATTGAATTGTTAAATAATATTATTGCTACCCATCGGTTGGATAACTATAAGTTAAAAGCGATTAGTGCGATTTTAAGAATTGGTGGCGAACCATTAGATTTGATGCTGGAAAATCTTTTTTCGATAGAGAATTATGAACTTCAACTTAAAGGTTTAAAATTTTCATGGATGAACGATAATCTTGAAGATTTGTTGATTATAAAAAAGCACTTCCTGGCGGTTATGAAAAAGCATCCAAACTGGAGGATAAGTAAAATTATAAGCAATAGTACCCTTCCAAAAGTTAACGCAGCTATTGAAATTCTAGATCCAAAGGATCCGGTAAAGACGGAGCAAATGCTAAGAGATATGGTTGCACTTAAAGGAGATCGTAGATTTCCTGAACCAGCAGGACTTCCATTTCAGTGGGCTATTAAAATGTATTTTATCAGTAATCCGGATAAAACAAAAATATATGATTATTATGTTGAACGAAAAAATATTATGTTTCCGATTTGTGAAAATGTAACGACCTACTGTGGTGTGGGAAAATTAACAGAGGGTGTTTTATTTTATTTATACCAAATGGGATATGAACTAACTGAACTTGAGCGAGAATGGTTGGCTAATAATTTTGGAGGATTTTCTGGTCTTAACCTTTTTCGTTCTAAAGAAGAGTATATTAAATTCTTTGAGTTTAGAGAAAAATATCCGTTTACAAAAAAAGTTGATTATTGTGTAGGTTGATTTAAGCTCATTTTTTTGTGCTAGATTTTCTCTTCAGTAAAACAAAAAAAGAAATCTGTAATCTCATTTAGCTACTATTTTGAAACGATGAATCCTACCTCCCATACACCGCCATATACCGCCCAATATATTTCCCAATAATATCAAACTCCAGATTGATCGTATGACCCACCTCTAAATCCCGAAAAGTCGTATGCTCATATGTGTAAGGAATAATCGCCACACTAAAATGCGTATCATCCGGATCGACCACCGTCAAGCTCACGCCGTTGACACAAATTGACCCTTTATTCACCAGTAGATGCTCCGGATTTTTTGGATAAGAAAAACGATAATACCAACTTCCATCCGCCGTTTTTACTTCCGTACAAATACCCGTCGTATCTACGTGCCCCTGTACCATATGCCCATCGAGTCGCGCATTAGCTAACATCGCTCTTTCTAAATTAACAATCGAACCTACTTCCCAACTTCCCAGGCTGGTTTTGTCGAGTGTCTCCTGAATGGCCGTAACTGTATGCGTATCGTCGTCCAGTTCTACAACCGTTAAACAAACACCATTGTGACTCACACTCTGATCTACTTTCAATTCTTTGGAAATCGTAGACTGAATCGTAAAGTGAATGTTTTGCCCTTCGTGACGAATGGCCTTGATGGTACCGAGGGTTTCTATAATTCCTGTAAACATGGTGGGTTGGTTATTTTGTTGAATCGTTGATTTGTTGAAATTGCAGGAACGAGGGAATCCCTGGCTTCTACGATTCAACTAACTATTAATAGTTCATAATGTTAACATAAAAATGGTGATAAAGATTATCTGATACTCCCATTTTCTTTTCTCAACGCTTCAACAAGCGCAGCGCTTCAACGATTCAACACCTCAACCCTCTTTCATCCGACAATCCATCAACGCCAACACCATCGCCAACTGCTCCTCCCTGCTGATATTCGTATTATCAATCAAGACCGCATCGCTGGCTTTTGCCAAAGGACTATTGGTGCGCGTAGAGTCGAGGTGATCGCGTTGGGTGAGGTTGGCTTCTACGTCCTGGAGCGCTGCGATAATTCCCTTTTGTTGCAGTTCCCGGTAGCGCCGGATGGCGCGGATATTGGGATCAGAGGTCAGAAAAATTTTGAGTTCCGCCTCCGGAAAAACGACCGTACCAATATCTCTACCATCCATCACGACCCCTTTATTTTCTCCAATTTTTCGTTGCTGCGCCACCATGGCGGTACGCACCGCAGGAATAGCACTCACTTGGCTGACCAGGTTGGAAACGGGCATACCTCTGATTTCGGTTTCTACATTTTCCCCATTTAAAAAGGTAAAGGTCTCTCCGTCGATCACCCGCAGGTCCGTATCTATATTATGGAGTGCTTTTTTGACGGCTTCGGGATTTTTGATATCCGTATCATGACGGAGAAAGTAGAGCGTTACGGCACGATACATAGATCCAGTACTAATGTATAAATAGCCGCAGGCGTGGCTAATATCATTAGCAAGGGTGCTTTTACCGCAAGAGGAATGGCCATCAATGGCGACGATAATTTTCTTCAAGATACTGTTTGTTTGCTACAAAGATAAGGCAAAATTTACCAATTGCAGTCAATTAGAGGAAGTTTAAAGAAGCTCTAAGCATACGAGAAAAAATTAGTGATTTGCCTGCGTACGATTACGGAAGTATTTCAACAGGCCAACGAGAAATAGAAAAAATAATATTCCTGTTCCCCACCAGCGTAAACTGGTCGTGTTAAATTTACCGGATGGGGTTGCGAGGTGGATTGGGGAGACGTCTCCAACCAGTACAAAGGCGGCCCAGTAAAATGGATGCCCGGTGTAGGTGGAAGAAGTCTCAATAAAGTGACGTTTGGCCGTGGCCATAGCGATATGTTTTGGTTGACCGGCTTTTAATTCCAGGTAGAACTTTTCCATTAATTTGGCGGTTGCTACATCACTGATTTTCCATAAGGTAGGCACGACGGAAGAGGCGCCCGCGTAAGTGAAGCCTCTGGCCAGGTTAACAATTCCTTCGCCTTTGGCCAGCGCGCCGTTGGCCGTTTCACAGGCACTGAGGACGACCATATTAGCGTTGAGTTGTAGACCATAAATATCTTTGATATAAAGTAATTCATTTTCAATAGAATCTTCTACTTCTTGAAATGCGAGATAAGAATAATCCGAATGTTGGGTGTTTACTTTACCGTGCGTAGCCAGATGAATGATTTGATAATCTGGTGCGAGTTTCATAAAATTATCCTCCGTCGCTGCAGTATTTTTTAGTACCGTACCGTGGCCAATTATATTTTTAATCATTTCTACTTCCTTTACGTTGTGGGTAAGCTGACCGAAGTCTCGCAGTTGGGAAATAGAAAAAGGTCGCTCGTCTGAAAAACTGGGCGCGAAGGCTATAAAGTGATGCGTATAATTTTTTTTGTCAACAGGAGGGCGGCAAACAGCATGGGCGGTATACTGATAGCTGATGGTATATTTATTTAATAAAAAAGGATAGTTCTGATATGGAGTTTCCGGGAGCGGTAATTCTGTCAATAATGCATCAAAGGATAAATTTTCCAAAACATTATCGGGAAGAATTGTCAACCGAGCGGGGAGTTTTCGGACAAAGGGAGCAATGAGTTTTTGGTATAAAAGGAAGCCTGTCTCGTGATAGTTTTGTAATGCTTTTTTGGCCGCAGCAGTTTTGCCAGTAGAAGAAAGAATACTTTGGTTGAAGGCATCCAGGTTTTCGAAAAGAGAGAAATCCATTGGTATCCGTTCGACCGAGAAGTTCCATTGATCAACAATTATTACGTAGAGATGATTGACCCCAACGTAATAAGAGATAACTCCTTCGTCGGGCAGTAATTTTTTTTGTAATTCTGATATAGTAGGAACCGCAATATGGTATTTGAGTTGATAAAATTGTGGATATTTTTTTTCAATGTATTCCATTTGAATTTTCTGTTCTTCCCGGTATTTGATCAATTGATCACGAGCAGTAGTTATCTCTGCTTTTTGGTTGGCTAACTGTGCCTGAAATATTTTTTTCTCTGTTTGAGAAACCTGAATATCGAGGTATTGGATTTGTTGGAGGATCGTGTCGGGTAGTGCGCTGGTGATAGAGGTATTGGATTTGTTGAGACTCTCGTAGAGAATGTTATTCTTACTTTTTTCGGACAAAAGTAGGATTTTATGCAAAGCGGTGGAATCGTTTTGTTGTTTCCATATTTGGAAATTGAGATCTATAGCTGATTCAAAAAAGTCTGTATTGTTTTTCATAAAAATCTGTCTGGAATCCTGATCGCTGACCGTATGTTTTATTGCTTCAAAAATATTTAATGCTTCTTTGTAAGCGTCTTGTGCCTGATAGAGGAAGTCGACGTTTTGTGATGATTGGTACTGTGCAGTAAGTATTTGAGCCTGCTGGTAGTAGAGTTGAAAAAGATTTTTTGGGAAAATTATTTTATCTAAACGCGATTGATTGAGAGACCCGCTTTGGTCGATGAGTCGAAAGGCTATCTCGATTTGTTGATAAGCTATCTCGGGTTGATCCATAGCTAGATAACAACGGGCCATTTCTAAGAGGATTTGGGGTCGATAAGCGATACTCGTTATTTTATTTTTAAGAAATTCATTTGCGAGTCGGTGTTGCTTGAGTGCTTCGCTGTAAGCTCTGGTATCTTGAAGAATTACTGCTTTCATCTCAAGCGCTTTTCCATGAATTAAACCACTTTTACCGGTTTTAGATTTGGTCATCGTAATCGCAGTATCAATTTCTAATAGTGCTTGTTTATGATTTTTTAAAGCTAAATAATTATCTGCTACTAAGACGTAGAGATCCTCGAATTCATGTGGGACGGTCAGATTTTCTTCTCTTAATTTTATCTGGTGTAATTGATTTTTTGCTTTAAGAAAATAAATGATAGATTTTTCAGGAGCTTCTTGCCGATATGTTCTGGCAAGGTTATTATAATCTAAGCCTAAAAATTCACTAACAGGTCCGTCAGTTTTAATATCTAATTCGATGGCTTTTTCGATGAATAATCTAGCCTTTTTGAATTCATTTAGATCAAGGTATATATCCGATATGTTGGTATAAAGAACACTTAAATAGGTGTCGTCAACTTCTGAACTGGTTGTATCTACAATAGAAAGAGCATGATGGTAATATTTTAGCGATTGATCTATATCATACATCGAATGATAATAGTCTCCTAAAATTCGCAATCCATTTATTTTAGGGTTAACGCTTAATGGAAAATCTGAGGTTACAATATTGTAGATAGATTGGAAGAAAGGCCTGTTGCTTGGAGCGTTGAACTTTTCTAAAGAAATGTCGCATAGAAAAATAGAACTGCTTAGATGATCTTCCGTAAACTCGGGTTTGTTGATGGTGTATTCGAAAAGTTTTTTACCATAAAAGCGAATGGAATCCTGATTTTCAATTTTGTCAAAAAAATATTGAATGGTTGAATCACGATTTTGGGCTGATAAATGATTGGCCGTCAAGATCATAAAGACCCCCAGCAGAAAGGCGGGAAAGGAATTCATATTTCTTATAGTTGATTGTTTGCAAATCTAAGATAGTCATTGTTAATTAAAAATTATAATTTTTTTATCCATTTTTGATTTTTACTCCTTTTTAGCGCAATTTTGGTGACATTATTTATTATTGATAAATAAAGAAAAAAGTAACAAAAATAAGGTAAAATCGTAATGAAATTTGTTAATTTGTGACAGTGTTTATTAGAAAAACCCCTTTATGAAGAATTTAATCGAAATTTCCAAAATTGTTACTAAAAAGAAGGTCAAGAAAATCGAAATTTTCGATGACCACTCTTTAAAACATAAAGGGAGCAAATTCAATGAGTTTTACGAAGCCCTTATGCTCGGTAAATTTAAAAATGACCGGGACGCGGCTACTTACCTCTACGCTTGTAGTCCTACCGATGATAAATACCGACAACTTAAATCCCGATTTCGGAAGCGATTGCTCAATACCCTTTTCTTCTTGGATGTAAATTTACCATCGGCTTCGGGGTACGACCGGGCTTACTTTTCTTGTAATAAAGACTGGACACTTGTTAAAATTTTATTGAGTAACAACGCGCCGTATACCGCCGCCGCGCTTGCGCGACAGATCTTTACCACTGCGCTGAAATTTAAATTTGCGGATGTGATCGTCAACTGTGCCCGTATTTTGAGAAAATATGCCGCCGATACAGATAATATCAAAGATTACGAGACCTATGATCAGCATAGCAAGCAATTTCAAAATGTGCTGGACGCAGAGATTCGGTCCGAAGAACTCTACCAGCGAGTCTACATGAACTACTACCGCCCACACGCCAAAACAGAAGAACTCAAAGAACGAATTGATACTTATTGTGAAGCATTGGTCGGACTCTCAGAAATTTATGATAGCCCTATTGTACTGTATAATATGTACTTGGTTTGGGCATACCGCTATGAGATGTTGCACGATTATAAAAACATGCTGGAAGTGTGTACCAAAGCAGAAAAATACATAGAAGACAATCCCCGTTTTTACCAAAATGAAAAATTAGCCACATTTCAGCTTAAAAAAATGTCGGCTTATCTACACCTGAGAGACTGGAAAAACGGAAAGAAAAATGCGGAAAAATGTTTAGCGTCATTTCCAGTAGGTAGTGATACCTGGTTTGATTTTATGGAATATTACTTATTACTGGCCTTGCACACGGATAATTTTTTAAACGCTATTGCCATTTATAACGACGCGACGGGTAATAATCAGTTTAAAAAATTGGGTCAAGTAACCAAAGAAAAATGGAAAATCTATAATTATTATCTTAACTATATCATTGACAGTATGGGAGAGGAAAATCCCGTTATGTTGGCGCAGCGGACCAAGGCCTTCCGGCTACAACGCTTCCTCAATGATCCTATATTATATAGTAAAGATCAGCGGATTTTTACCGTCCTGGTGATCATGGCACAGGTATTATTTTTGTTGGAAAAAAAGAGCTATAACGCTGTTTCTGAAAGAATTGACCGTCTTAAATCTTACGCAAATCGTCAGTTGAAAAAAGACGAATATTATCGGGTCAACCAGTTTATTCGCTTGCTACAGCAGTTGCCCAAAGCAGATTATAATCCAACTTATTTGAGCAATACCGAAAAATACTATGATCGCTTGATCGAAAGACCTTTCCGCTACCGAGGATTTATTCTGGAACTGGAAATAATTCCATACGAAAAACTATGGAACATGCTACTGGCCAGACTCTAACGCACTGGCAAATAGTAGTATCTTAAACTAACTAGTTGATCAATCCTGAGCGTTCTACTAAATAAGATTTTTAAGCCGGAAGTGAAAAACTTTACGTACTCCGTTTCTTTTGACGACTACTTTAATTTTTTTACCCACCTTGCGTTTAAGATTTTTGTTAATGGCAGGTAAATCCATAAGTAATTTTGGAAGACCACTAATTCTGATCAGTCGGTCACCAGGTAATAATCCGGCCTGAGCAGCGGGGGAGTTGGGAATAATATCTTTGATTACGTACTTATCCAGTCTTTGTCCACTCGCGATGGCTACGATACCGCTGCGGTCGTACGAAAAATTGCGATTGTATTTTTTCCTCGGTTTCAGATAGAGTAATGAACGGTTGTAATCAATCATTACCGTAAAACGGCTAAGTACTCCATTGCCTATAATTCCATCTCTAGTCGTCAACAGCAGAGAATCAGGACGATCATTTGGAAGTTCCTGAAAATTGGTGATGATATCCGAAAAACTAAAAGGATCCAGATTTAGCTCTTTTATCCTTCCCAGATACCCTTTCATAAATCCTCCTAATCCCATTCCAATATTACCGGTAACGGT
The DNA here is from genome assembly GCA_938015415.1 of uncultured Saprospiraceae bacterium. Taxonomy (GTDB): domain Bacteria; phylum Bacteroidota; class Bacteroidia; order Chitinophagales; family Saprospiraceae; genus JALZUU01. The sequence continues at coordinate 18,271 of CALLPK010000007.1, read as the reverse complement.
AGTCGCAGGAAGGATAAAATCCGGATGGGTATTGGTGTACAAGAGTAACGATAACCCCGCTCCGGTATCAATCAAAAATTCGGGAGAGAGGGTAACCGAATCACTTAGATATATTTGATTGGTGAGATACGGTTTTCCGGACTTTATTTCAATTGGATAACTTTCGTAGCCTTTTGTTTTTTTAGCTCGTCCCGGATCAAGCAGGGTGATTTTCCTGTTCCGGTAATCAATTTTAACGACAAAATGTCGAAAAATATCAGATCCGATAATTCCATCCACGGGCACTCCGGCGTATTCTTCAAAATTAAAATAATCTTTTTCAAGCACCAATATATTTTGACTACGTGCTTTTACTCCCGGTAAACTAATATCAATATTCTTAGCCAGATGCGCAATTATCGTCGTTTTTAAATCAGCACCAACTAATTGAAATTCCCGCTCGTAATTCACTCCTAATAAATCTGTAAAACTTTTTTTTGACAAAATGGTATACTCGGCTCCGGTATCAAAAATAAAGGTGAGAGGAATAAAATTATTAAGCTTTATTTTAACGAGAATAAAATTATTTCTGTATTGAAATGGAATTTCAATTTTTTTTCGATTACCCGTAAAACTAAAAATATCCTGTGCCGGCAGATCAACTACCAGAAAAATCATAAAAACTAAAAATAAATATTTTATCAGGTTTCCCATGGGGATATTTTTAAAAATAGATGGATGTTTAGACACTTAAATTAATCATTATTTTGGGATTTCACCATAATTTCGCTTATTTGTTACAACTTTATTAAAATAATAATTATGTGTAGAATACTACTGGTCATTTTATTGACAGGAATTCATAGCTTATCAGCTCAAACGGATAGTGGATGGACGATTACCGCCCGGGATATTAACTATAACGAATACTACGGCGTAACCGTTGCCAATGGCATGATCGGGATCGTATCTTCACCCGAACCGCTGAAGGTGGCCGACGTAGTACTCAACGGAGTATATGATTACTACCAGCGGGGCAGGGTATCCAATATTTTAAAAACCTTCAATCATGTCAATATGGAACTTGACGTGGATGGTGAGCGGATCAGCCGTAAAAATATCAGTGACTACACTCAAATCCTTGATATGAAAAAAGCGGTACTTACTACCACTTTCGCAGTAGCCAATAAAGCGACCGTCAAACACGAAATTATGGCGCTCCGGCACCTGCCTTATACCGCCATGATTATGGTAGAAATTACGGCAAAAGAGGCTATTGATATTACCCCCATCAGTGTCATCGAAGCCCCTAATCATTTAACGGAAGTTAAAAACTACTACGCTGAAATTGATCGCCCTCATGTCAAAATTCCGCTGATGACTTCCGTTGGGAATAGTCCTTCCGGTAAACACAAACTCGCGGTTTCCAACAGCTTTATTTTTTCAGAAAAACATGGTGCTGAACCTGACCTGATCCATGAAGACTGGGATTATAACCGTCACCTTACAAAATTTCACAAAAAACTAAAAGCCGGCGAAACCTATCGATTCTCCGTGGTGGCTTCTGCTTGCAGCACGGAACATTACGAAGATCCGCACAACGAGGCCGAACGATTGACCATCTTTGCTGCGCTCGAAGGACGAGAACGTTTGCTGAGCAGACATTACGATGGCTGGGAAGAACTGTGGAAAAGTGATATCGAAATCGACGGGGATATTTCTGTGCAACGTGACGTACGGGCCGCCCTCTATCATCTTTATTCTTTTGCCCGTCAGGGAACTGCCTACAGTCTTAGCCCGATGGGATTATCCGGATTGGGATACAATGGACATGTTTTTTGGGATACAGAATTATGGATGTATCCGCCACTTTTGGTGCTACAACCGGATATCGCCCGGTCTTTATTAGAATACCGTTTTGAACGCCTGGATGCAGCGCGACAAAATGCCTTTGCCCACGGATACGAAGGGGCCATGTTCCCGTGGGAATCTGCCGGCGACGGTTCGGAAGATACCCCGGTCTGGGCGTTGACCGGACCTTTTGAACAACACATTTCCGGATGTATCGGTTGGGCTACCTGGAAGTATTATCAAGTGACCAAGGACCGCGAATGGCTGGCTTCACGAGGCTATCCAATGTTGCGGGCGATTGCCGATTTTTGGACCTCGAGAGTGGAGGAGGGGGAAGATGGAAAACTTCACATCAATAATGTAGTAGCTGCTGACGAGTGGGCCGAAAACGTAGATGACAATGCGTTTACCAATGCGGTGGCGATCTTATCTTTACAATATGCTACTGAGGCCGCCAATGTACTAGGGCTGACCCCAAATCCTGAATGGAATAAAACGGCCGACCTTATTCCTATTTTAAAAATGGCGGATGGAACCATTCGGGAGCACGCCACTTACGAAGGTGAAATGATCAAGCAGGCCGATGTGAATTTACTGACCTTTCCTTTAAAGTTGATCACCGACGAAGTGACCATACGGAAAAATGTGAACTTTTACGAACCGAAAATTTCTCCGCATGGACCCGCAATGGGCTATTCGGCTTTGTCTATCATTCACCAACGACTGGGGAATACCGAAAAAGCCTATGACCTTTTTATCCGTGGGTTTCGCCCCAATCAGGTACCCCCTTTCGGCGTCATTGCAGAAACGGCGGGTGGGACCAACCCTTATTTTGCGACGGGTGCTGGTGGAATGCTACAGGCGGTGCTATTTGGGTTTGGTGGTTTGGATATTACCAATCAAGGGATTGAAAAAGGAGTGGTGACCCTGCCAGCAGCCTGGAATAAGCTAACGGTAAAAATTAAGGAGTAAGGTCTCTGTTTGACCAAAATTAACGACTTTACAAAGGATAGTTTCGTAGTTTTGTATAAAAAAAAGATATGAATCGTTTGCCTGGATATCTGTTGATCATTTTGGTTTTAGTAATTACTGCTTGTAACAACCCACAAGAATCCGGAGCGCCTAAAACCTACGATGAGGAAGCGACCCGTAATCCGATATTGCTGGATCGTTCTGTTAAGAAACTGACGGATGTAATTGTACACGATATTTTTTCTCCGCCAGTAGCGAGTCGAAATTATGTTTATCCACTGGTGGCAACTTACGAAGTTTTGCGGCATGGACATCCGGAGTACAAAACGCTGGCCGGACAGTTGAACGAATTAAAACCCGGACCTGAACCAGCCGCGGATCAAACCTATAATTTTGAAATCGCCGCTATTGAAGCCTTTTTGAAAACAGCGCAAAATTTTATTTTTTCAGAACAAAAAATGGAAGAATTCAGAAATGAAATATACGCGGAATACGCAGCGATGAACGTTCCTAAAGATATTTACGATCGCTCCATTGCTTACGGAGATGCGATGAGTGCGCATATTATGAAATGGAGCGATGGCGATTTATATAAACAAACCAGAACTTATCCCCGCTTTGCCGTAGAGGACGAGCCGGGCCGTTGGACACCCACTCCCCCCGGCTACATGGATGGGATAGAACCACACTGGAACAAAATCAGACCGATGGTGCTGGACTCGGCAAGACAATTTAAGCCGCTGCCTCCTACCAAATTTGATATGCAAAAGGGGAGTCAATTTTACAAAGAATTGATGGAAGTATACGACGTAGTAAAAAATGCGAACGAAGAACAAATTGAAATTGCTAGTTTTTGGGATTGCAATCCGTACGTAAGTCATACGGTTGGACACGTAATGTATGCGACTAAAAAAATTACGCCCGGCGGCCATTGGATGGGAATCACCCGAACGGCTACGCGCCAGGCAAATCTGGATATGATGGCTTCTGCCGAGATATATACGATGGTTTCGATTGCACTTTTTGATGGTTTTATTAGTTGTTGGGACGAAAAATATCGGAGTAGTCTGACACGGCCCGAAACAGTTATCAATGGTTCTTTTGACGAATCCTGGTTACCACTTTTGCAAACACCTCCTTTCCCGGAACATACCAGTGGCCATTCGGTTATTTCTACCGCTGCTGCCGTTATTCTGACCGATAAATTGGGTCCCACCTTCTCTTTTGTGGATAGTACAGAGGTAGAATATGGGTTGCCACCACGTTCCTTTGACTCGTTTTTAGCGGCTTCAGACGAGGCAGCCATTAGTCGGCTTTACGGAGGGATTCATTACCGGCCTGCGATTGAATACGGTGTAGATCAAGGGAGAAAAGTAGGGAAGTTTATAACGGACAATCTGGAGATGAAAAAATAGATTTGATCTATCTTTAAGTCTGAAATAATATTTCACTCCGACGGAAGGTATCATTTGTTGGGAATCATCGTTTGTCTTAGAATTATGTCGATTACTCAAACCAAAATCCCTGCCTTTTACATCCTTCCGATCATCGTAGTGGCTCAGTTTTGTTGTACCGCTCTTTGGTTTGCCAGTAACGGCGTGATGGACAACCTAATCACAGACTTTAACCTTTCTCCGCGGGCATTAGGCGGGCTGACCTCCGCTGTACAATTTGGTTTTATTAGTGGTACGCTATTGTTTGCCTGGTATTCCCTGGCAGACCGTTTCTCTCCTTCTTTGGTTTTTATATTTTGTGCTCTTATTGGTGCGTTAGCAAATTTGGGTATGGTCTGGTCGGGTAATACCTTCGGAAGTTTATTGGTTTTAAGATTTACAACCGGATTTTTTCTGGCGGGAATTTATCCGGTAGGAATGAAAATTTCTGCGGATTATTTTGCGGAAAAGTTGGGTCGATCCCTGGGTTTTCTGGTAGGTGCCCTGGTCATTGGAACTGCATTCCCTCATTTACTTAAAGTAATAACCAGCGATAGTTTATCGTGGCGATCGGTCATAATTACTACTTCTGGGTTAGCTGTTTTTGGTGGATTAATAATGTGGTTATTGGTTCCGGACGGACCTTATCGCAAAGTGGGGCAGCGGATGAATGGACGAGCTATTTTTGAGATTTTTCGTTTTCCAAAATTCAGGGCAGCCGCTATTGGTTATTTTGGGCACATGTGGGAGCTGTATGCTTTTTGGGCGTTTGTTCCGGTGATGCTGGCCACCTACGAAAAGTTACACACCGGAACGAATATAAATATTTCGTGGTGGTCTTTTTGGATAATTGCGATCGGTGGATTGGCCTGTGTATTAAGTGGCCAACTTTCCCTAAAATTGGGGACTGCCAAAACTGCCCGGATATCATTGGGGCTATCGGGCGCGTGTTGTTTTTTATCTCCCTGCTTTTTTTATACTCCCTTTCCCGCCTTTATTATATTTCTTTTCTTTTGGGGAATGGTTGTCATTGCAGATTCTCCCCTTTTTTCTACGCTGGTAGCGAATAATGCTCCCCCGGAAATTAAAGGTACGGCACTCACCCTGGTCAATTGTATTGGATTTTTTATTACAATTATCAGCATTCAGTTACTCACCTGGTTGACCGGTGTTTTTCCCGGAACCTGGATCTACGTAGTATTGGGATTGGGAGCGATCATCGGGTTTATGCAACGTATTTAGAGCTTCTTTCCTTGGCATAATTATAGCTATACATAAAGGTGATTCACGTTTTAGGCAAAAAATAGTCAAATGCTAAAAGCTAGTTGTAAATTTTGGCTTAAGTCGAGTTAAAATTGAAGTCAAAGGATTCCCGTTAAATATCGCCAGATTTGACTTATGGTTTGAAAATCTGCTATAAAAAAAAACAATGCCAATCAATCAGTTTCTAATAAAAATTCATTGCTTTCTGTCCTTTATGCTACTATGTATGGTACAGACCGTCTATGGGCAATGCCCCGGAGTAAGTTGTACCTATACAATTACAGGAGTTGATGCAGGGAGTTATACTGTTAATGTAGGAGAAAATATATGTTTAGAAGCAGGCGCTGATTTTACCGGTACGGTATTTTTATACGGTGGAACACTGCAGAACTGCGCTACGGCAAGTCAGACCTTTTCGATCATTACCTCCTCTGCGAGTCCCAACGGAGTATTTGACAACTACGGTATATTCACCAATAATAATACGCTAAACCTTGCTCATGGATTAACCATTAATAATTATGGGACCATGAATACTGGGAGTCTAGATGTTTTGTTAGGTGTATTATTAAATAATATTGGAACCACAAATATTACTGGATATTTCAATTTAGGAGGAAATTTAACTAATGCTGGAAATATTTCGGTTGCCGGAGATTTTATTGGTACTTCTAGTTCCATTATCGATAATTCAGGAACGCTGGATGCCAATAATTTTGACATTCGAAACCAATGGACAAATAGTGGGGAAATGACAGCGGTGACTTATGCTACTTTTACGAACAGCTCAGTTGGGACGGTCTCAGGAGGTTGTCTGACGGCGGACGAATTTAATAACAGTGGTGATATTACTGGGACTACCTGCGGAGACATCTTTGTTTATGGAAGTAGTACTAACTTTTCTAGCGGAAATATAAGCGGTGACATTGGGTTTGTAGATTTTACACCACCCGCCACTTTACCTTATATTGATATAAATAATGGCACGCTTGGCCCTGGCGTAATTTTTACCAGTTGCACAGCTTGTGGCCCGGAAGAAATTTGTAATAATAGTACCGATGATAATGGCGATGGCCGAGTAGATGAGCCTTTTCCGGGAGGTGTCCAGGCGGATATGCAATTATGGCTTAAAGCGGATGCGGGAACGAATACGACCACGAATGGTAGTAATGTAACGAGCTGGCTGGATGAATCGGTCAATGGATATGCTGCCAACGCGGACATTAATGCCACGGATTGGCCAGTTTATAGCGAAACGGCCATTAATTATAATCCCGGAATTGATTTTGACGGAGACTACACCGATGATTTTTCGGATGGCCTGCATTTAGGATCCGACTATATTTTTGCGGACAAGGAAGGACTACACGTCTTCATTGTTTGTGATCCTAATATTGATTCTGAAACGGATAATCATATTTTTGATTTCGGTCTTGCTGCCAACGGCGGATACGGAATGATTTATTCCAATAATGATTACGGAATGTATACCAATAATTCCAATGGAGGAACTAATACTGAATTATTTCATAGTGAAGGAGACGAACCAGCTCTGATTGAATTTGAAGTTGACTTTGATGATTTTCAGTATTTCTTTCGCAATGGAACGGAACTGGCGGCTATCCCCGTGACCATTGCTCAGTTGACTGCTTCCGAAGTAAACGAAGATAGTACTTACCTGACTGGAGCTACTAATTTCAGAGGCCCCGTATCTATCGGTCGTAAATCGGCCAGTGTTTTTTTAAGTAATGATGGAGGACGAATTTTTGATGGAAATATTTCGGAGGTCATTGTTTATACTGATTCTTTATCCGCTTTGGATAAGCAAAAAGTAAATTCTTATCTGGCGGTTAAATATGGAATCACCTTAAATCATGATTATGTTTCCTCTACGGGAACTGTCAAAAAAGATATTAACGACGGATACGCAAATACGATTGCGGGAATTGGTCGCGATGACTGTGCTGGCTTATACCAAAAGCAATCTGAATCGGTCGAACCCGAAGCGGTAGTAGCGGTGGGAAAAGGAAGTATTGCCGCCAGTAATCAGGCAAATCCCGGAACGATAAGTGATGGTGCTTACTTAATGTGGGGTAACGACGGAGCCGCCGAAAATACCACCTGGAATAACGCGGCAGTGAATATCCCCGGGTTTGATTACAGTCGGGTAGACCGGGTATGGCGTTTTACGGAATCTCTTGATATTACGAATGTTCAACTCTTTTTATCGTTAACCAATCCGCTTTATACTTTTCCAACTTTGCCTCCAGGTTCTGATGGGTTTTACTATCTACTAGTGGATGATGATGGAGATTTTACGAATGGGGGAACTACCGAAATACAAATGAATAATATACTAAATGTACTTGCTACCGTATTGATTCCTGATCCTGCCAATAGTTACTTTTCTTTTGGGGCTCGGACTACAGTAGTTTGTGGGGCACAGGCACCTGTTTTATCCAAGTAAGCATTTATTTGGATTTATGATTCATGTGAATAGTGATATATACCCTAAGCAAGTTTACTTCAGTTCTATTTTTTTATTTAAAAATAAATGAACATTTATAGACTTGATTCTTTTTAAGAATAAAGGCTGCTGAAGAGGCAGATAAAGAACATTTCAGGTTCTTACTATTACTTTATTTAACCAAAAAAAATCAAAATTATGCGAAGTATTCTTTATTTAATTGCTGTTGTCTGTATTATTATTTGGGCATTGGGGTTTTTCGGCGTCGTAGCCGGAATGGGTTCAAGCCAATTAATCCACATATTGTTGGTAATTGCGGTAATATCTATTTTATTTAACATTATATCGGGTCGAAACCCAATCTAAAAATAGCTGACTTTTGTCAAAGGTCCATAATCCAATAACGCTAAAGTGTTATTGGATTTTTTTGGTCTTATTTTTAGCAAAAACGTTTAGTAACATACCTGTGAGGATCAGTGCAATTCCTGCAAAAGCCAGGATTTGATACGTTTCTCCAAAAAAGAAAAATCCCAAAATCAGGGCGTAAATCAGTTCCATGTATTTAAAAGGAGCCAGAACGCTCGCTTCTTCCAGTTGGAAAGCACGGGTCATAAACACTTGGCCAATCAGTCCAAATATTCCAATTAATACCACGGAAAACCACTCCCTTCCGACGGGCATCTGCCAGAAGGGAAAAGAGCAAATCGCTACCAGCATAGAGATTATCATAAAATAATTAATGATCGTCAGATAATGCTCTCGTGCCCCGAGATAGCGGATGAGGACAAATACCATTCCTACCGTCATGGCTGATGTCAGCGCAAGACCAAGACTGATAAAATCAATCCGTAAATCAAATCCTTTCAAGACAATCACTCCGACAAACGCAATCATAAAACTAAACCACTGCCCTTTATTTATTTTTTCTTTTAGAAAATAGGCGGCGAGCATCGCTCCGAAGATAGGACCCAGATAACGAATCGAGATAGCTGAACCTAACGGAATTCGCTGAATGACCAGAAAAAAAGTAGAGAGCGAAATTACGCCCACTACTCCTCTCAATATCAAAAATCTTGGTTGCTGTCCAACGATAGGAATTTTTTTATACACCATGTAGGGAAAAATAAAAATAAAAGTACCAAAGGTCCGAAAGAAGACCACCTGTAAAGCTGGAAGGTTACTGATATCTTTGGCCATGATATTCATCACGGCAAAGGAAAGGGTAGCGATCAAAATGTAGAGAATACCTCTTGTAATCATAGGAATTTGTTACAACGAAGATACCGGAATATTTTGGAAAAGGTCACCTAAATTGGTAGTAAAAAATGTTTGATAAATTGTGCAATGCCAGATTTGGCTTTTCCCCGGGCATCTGCGTCGATAAGTACGAGGTCTTCCGGCTTTTTCTTTAAATAAATTCCACTCAAAAATACGTCGAAAAAATTTAGTTCGGATTCAACGTGAAAACGGGCATTTTTGTCCCAGGCCAGAATTCGGCTGGTGGCCACACTCGCTTCTGCTTTGGGGTCTCCGGTAACTGAAGGTTTTCCCTGTGTAAGCAAAATTATTTTTCCGGGCCCTTTGGCAGAGGTAAAAATAATACGTCCCATGAGTAATGAACTAAGTCTTAAACTAATAATAGCAGAGAGTTGAAGGCCGGTACTCATTCCCACAAAATTAGAAAAATGAAAAATAACTTCTTCCCCTTCTTGTAGTTCCCATTCTACAAATTCCTGACTGCCGATACTTCGAAAGTAAACAGGTTCGTCCCGTTTATCCATCACAATTTTATTCATTAAATAGTTGCGGGTAAAAATTCTGGCCAGGATTGCTTTGGTAATTTGTGGTAGTGAAATTTTTGGTGCTCTACCGCTGGGTTCGTAAGCACGGGACACGAAATAGTTATTGGTTTCTTCGGCTGGAATGATATATTGATTACCCATTTTACGAATGCTGCCCGTAGAGGGCTTCGCGTCACTTTTCATAAAGGTAACGTAGTGCTCCGTGTCGTTGGAAAAAGCGACGCGCGCGAATACGTACATAAAACTTTTCAGGATGATAAGGCCCAATAAAATATCCATTGTAATACTTAATAACAAAATAGACCAAAAAATAAAAGAGATGGATTTTTGGGTTTTCTGATTGATGTTTTCCAGTTCTTCGCAAGCACGGTTAGCGGTTGCCTGAATGGCTGCGATGGCCTGTTCGGCGCCTGCTGTCCCTTTTTCAGTTGCCTGAATGTCGAGGCTTTTTAGCGATTTTTTTCGAAGACTTTTATAGGTTTTATTGAGTTCGCGTTTGGTCCAGTTTTTAACCTCACATTTTACACCTAAAAAGCTACAGTCTTCTTGTTTGAAGCCGTTTGATATCTTTTTTAAATCTGTTGGAATTTCGTCTCCAAACCTTTTAACCATGTCTTTGGGAACCTTTCCAGTTTTTTTTGCTTCTTTGATCATGGCTTTTTCCTGCTCGTTGATATCGTGGTAGAGCTCCTGGGTTTGTTGATCCATTGAGGCATGTAAGTCTTTTTCAAATTGAGGAATTTCGTATTTTTTTTCGGAATCAGTAGAAACCACAAAGCTGTGGCGATAGACCGCATCCATTCCAGATTGGTAAATTTTATTCGTGATAATTGTACCAGGAATGATGAGTAAGAGCAACGGGCACCAATATAAAAAAGTCTTGCCGAGTAATTTTAAAATTTCTAAGAAGCCAGTGTTTTTAAAAATTTCAATATTCTGTTTTGTGGCATAATATAAAAAACGAAACAGGAGGGCATACAATAGAAATAACAAGGTCTCTAATAATCCAGACCAGAGAAAAATAATTAATAAAATAGATAGAAAAGAAATAGAACGTAACCTGCCGTGGCTGATAAAATATAAAAAGGCAATTTGGGTAGACCCATAAAAAGCGTAAACCAACGGACTTAAATTACCAGCCTCATCAACATCCGGCATTCCCCATTTAACGGACAAAGCAAATATAAAGGGAAAGAAAACGGGGAGGAGACCAATGATCTGACGATTCTTATGACCAATAATACTGGTGATAATTGCGAGTACGCCAAGCCCCGTAGCGATCATGAGTACCTGCAGAAAAAAAGGCTCGGTGACCCGAAAGTTTTGGGTATAAATAGGGAATCCAAAAAGGCCATAAAAAATAAGACTTCGGACCGAGGGTAGAATATTCAGTAAGACGATAAAGAGGAAGACTTCTTTACGAAGTGCAGGGGTTAGGCGACCAAAAGAGACCTTGGGCAGAGACATGTTTTCATTTTAAGGGTTTGGTTTGGGTTATCGTAGTTTTTGAAAAATTACTTAGTGGTCAAGATATATAAAAACAATTGGGTTACCAAATTCAAAATGATTAGATCTGTTTTTCTTTGAATCAAAAAAAATGGGTGATTACGCTTGCCTGGTAATCACCCCTTGATGTCAGAAGCATAACTACAAAATGGCGGATAGCGTTCCGACGAAGATTTTTTTTAATTGTTAAAAAATATTCAATAACTATTGAACAAAATCTTTACCTTGGAGCTGAGAAGTGAAAATGGTTATACTGATAAAAAACAAAATTTTGAATTTAATTTCCCACGCCCGAAAAATTCTCGCTCAAAACTGGAAAGACGGTTTTACCATTCCCACCAGCAAACTTTATCCCTTTCAATGGCACTGGGATTCTGGTTTTGTCGCACTCGGATTGGCGCATCACGACCTCGACCGTGCTATGACAGAAATCAACTCCATGTTTTCGGGACAATGGGAAAACGGGATGTTACCGCATATTCTTTTTCATAGTGAAAATGAAAAAACTTATTTTCCCAATTATAATTTCTGGAACAGTGCCGTCAATCCCGGTGCTCCCGAATTTCCTAAATCTTCTGGAATCACCCAGCCTCCGGTTTTTGGTTTTGTGCTGGAATCGCTACTTGATCTTTACGGAGCAGAAAACGAAGAAGTAGTCAATTTTGTAAAAAACATTTTTCCAAAATTATTAAAATACCACGAGTTTCTTTACACCTATCGCGATGCCGAGGAAGAAGGATTATTTTTTATCTTTCATCCCTGGGAATCCGGACGGGACAATTCTCCCCTCTGGGACAAACCACTTGGTGGCATTGATTTGGACAACGCAACGCTCCCTGACTATACGCGTCGGGATACTTCTCTGGCGGATGCTTCGGAACGACCGACGCAGGATCAGTACGATCGCTATGTATACTTGTTGGAACTCGGTAAAAAACACCGGTATGATGGTCCCGGTATCGCGCGGGAAAGTCCGTTTTTAGTACAAGATTGTATGATGAATGCCATCCTGATTCGTTCCAACGAGGCTTTATTGAATATTGCCAGCAAGCTCCATCTGGATGCTGGAAAACTCCCTGAATGGCAGTCCAAAAGCAAGGCTAATTTTTCCAGTAAATTCTGGAATGAAGACTTAAAGTTTTTTGTAACTTACGACCAACGGAATCAACAGCCGATCCTCTACCGGGAGATTGGTGGCATTATTCCTTTGTTTGCCGGGGTGGCCACCAAAGTGCAAGCAAAATATATAGCAGATTATTTGCAAAATTTACATGATCGTGGTTTTTATTTGTGTCCAAGTTTTGACGTAGACAGTCCGCTCTTTGATTCTAAGCGATATTGGCGCGGTCCGATCTGGCCACAAATGAACTGGATGATTTACCACGGACTGAAAAAATACGGGTATTCGGAGCTGGCGGAGATCGTACGAACGGATCTGATTACGCTGGTAGAAAAACTTGGTTTTTACGAATATTTTGAAGCGGAAAAATCCAAAGTGACCAAATTGACCAAAGGATACGGCGGTAATAATTTTTCGTGGACAGCTTCTTCTATTATTGATTTTCTAAACAGCTAACTATGAATTTTCTGGACTACATCGTTATCATTATTTATGTGCTTGGTTTTTTGTGGTTGGGGAAATACTTTAGTAGTTCGGGTTTAGCAAAAGACTATTTTCTGGGAGGAAAAGATTTTCACTGGTTTCCCTTGTCCATCAGTACGGCGGCTACGCAGTTGTCGGCGATTAGTTTCATTTCTGCTCCGGCGTTCGTCGGACTCAAAGCGGGCGGTGGAATGAAGTGGCTTACCTACGAATTTGCCGTACCGTTGGCAATGTTATTTTTGATGGTTTTCTTGATTCCTCCGATGTTTAAAATGGGGATTGTGAGTGTCTACGAATATCTGGAACGGCGCTACAGCAGTTCCACCCGTATATTACTCAGTCTGGTTTTTCAAATCTCGCGCAGTTTTGCCACCAGTGTGATGATCTATACGGTGGCGTTGATTTTGACCAGTGTCATGGATATGCCGATGGGGGCCACGATCATTATTATTGGAGTGGTGACTTTAATTTATTCCTATCAAGGAGGAATGAAAGCAGTCGTGTACGGAGATGTCATTCAAATGGGTATTCTCTTTTTGGGTATCCTGATCTGCTTAGGTAGTGGCATTTATTATTTGGGGGGCTGGGAGAATTTTCTGACCAACGTAAACGCAGATCGACTCACGGTGATCAATTTTGACGCTTATGGTTTTGCGGACGACGATCAATTTGGATTTTGGCCGATGTTACTGGGAGGATTTTTTCTGTACGCATCTTATTATGGTACCGATCAAAGTCAGGTACAACGTTTGTTTTCCGCCAAGGACCTGTCAACGGTTCGTAAAATATTACTTTGTAATGGACTGATGCGATTTCCGATTACGCTGATCTACTGTATCATGGGGTTGATTATTGGTACGATGGTGGCGACGATGCCCGAATTTCGGGAATTGATTCCGCTGGATAAACCTGATTTAATGATTCCAATTTTTATTCGGGAATATTTGCCGCATGGGATCATTGGAATTTTGATGGTGGCGATTTTTTCCGCTGCGATGTCTTCCCTAAGTTCTACGATCAACTCGTTGAGTGCGGCTACGGTTGAAGATTTTTTTAACCGGGACAAGCAGCTTCCGGATGAGAAATATGTTCAGTATTCAAAATACGCGGCCTTGTTCTGGGGAATCGTCTGTATTATTCTGGCATTTTATACCGGAGATATCGCCGATACGGTAATTGAAGCGATCAATAAAGTTGGGTCTGTTTTTTACGGGCCGATCTTCGCGACTTTTATTGCGGCCGTTGGAATCCGTCGGACGAATTATATTGGTGCCAACGCCGGATTGTTAGCTGGTGTTTTGGTAAATATATATTTATGGAAATTTTGTCCGGAAGTATTCTGGTTTTGGTGGAATGCTATTGGAGCGGTTGTTACTTTATTATTTTCCGTAGTGGTAAGTCTGGTTACGAAGACTCCCGCGAAATCTACCGAAGCGACGACTGAACCATTTGCTTTTGATATTGATGCGATAAAAGTGATGACGCTCGTTGCGTTTACGATCGGGATTATCCTGTTTAGCTATTTCTTTCCGTCATTTTTTTAAAAAAATAAATAAGTGCAAATACTGCTCGCTTGTGATAAATTTAAAGGCTCGCTGGATAGCATTGGTGTAAATACTTCGATAGCAAAAGGATTGAAAAAAAAATATCCAAATGCTACCACGGTCATCCTTCCATTGGCCGATGGCGGGGATGGTACGCTGGCCGTGCTGGAAAAAGCATTGCAGCTTTCTTTTATTGATCAATCGACCATTGACCCGCTGGGACATTTAATTACGGCGCCCTATCTGCGAGACGGGAATACCGCTTATTTTGAATTAGCCGCGGCTTCCGGGATTGCTTTGCTAAAAGGTTTACCGCTGCAGCCACTGCGGGCGACGACGCTCGGCACGGGACGTATGATGCGAGCAGCGCTGGAGGCCGGGGTAACAAATCTGGTACTCGGTCTGGGCGGTAGCTGTACGACGGATGCTGGATTGGGTATTGCGCACGAACTTGGAGTTCGTTTTTTTAATAAAAATAAAAATGAAATCATCCCGGCCGGAGGAAATTTACGGGATATCGCCACGCTAGATACACGGAAAGTAATTAAATTAGATAATTTAAAAATACTTTGTGATGTTTCGAATCCGTTGTATGGTCCGAACGGAGCGGCTTATGTTTTTGCACCTCAAAAAGGAGCGACCAAAGAAGATGTTGATTTGCTTGATCGTGGATTACGTCACGTAGCTCAGCTAATTGAAAAACATACGGGGCGATCTATTTCTGAGCTACCCGGAGGAGGTGCTGCCGGAGGAATTGCGGCGGGCCTGTCTGGTTTTTTTAACGTAGAAATAGTAAATGGATTTGAATTTATTAAAAAACTAACAGACTTAGAAACGCAGATTCAATCGGCGGATTTGGTAATTACCGGGGAAGGCCAACTGGATAAAACCTCACTGGATGGTAAGGTGGTCGGCGGCGTAGCAGCGCTTTGTAAACAATACGGTAAACCACTGATTGCCATAGTTGGAGGATCAAGACTATCTGCGGCAGAAAAAGAAAATTTAGGGTTGCGCCATATTTATACGGCACTGGAACGAGCAGGATCGGTTGAGCTAGCGGTGCGGGACGCGGCGATTTATCTGGAGCAGATTGGAGCAACGCTTTCTTTCAGATAATTAAAAAGAAAAAATGATTTGCCGCCGGGACTTCATTCTAATTTGAACAAACTAAACTACCGCTCGTTCTAGGAACATTCCTAACAAATTCCGCAATACTATGTTTTTTCAACAAGCACAAGCTGAGCAACCGACAGATACACCCAATCAGATTGATGTTAATCCGGGTATGCTCCTGGAGAAGATTGATTCGTGGGTGGATGGCTTTGTTAAAATACTGCCCAACATGGTCGTGGCGGTCATTATTGTTGTCATTTTTTATTTTTTAGGAAAACTGTTTAAAAGCTTAATTTACAAGGCTGCCAAAAAGAGAGACCGCGAAAATTTAGGAGCCATGCTGGGAGGACTGGTGCGGTATACCACCATTGCGGTGGGAATCATGCTGGGGATTACGACAATATTGCCGAGTGTGAAGCCGGGTGATTTAGTGGCTGGTTTAGGAGTGTCGTCCGTGGCGATTGGATTTGCATTTAAAGATATTTTACAGAATTGGCTGGCCGGTTTGTTAATTTTGATCCGTCAACCGTTTGAGATTGATGATCAGATTGTGGTGAATGATTTTGAGGGAACGGTAGAAAAAATCGAGACCCGGGCCACGATCATAAAAACGTACGATGGAAAACGAATCGTAATTCCCAATAATCAAATTTACACCAATTCGGTAAAGGTGAATACGGCTTACGAATTCATTCGATCGCAGTATGATATTGGCGTCGGCTACGGCGATGATATGGACGAAGCGATCGAAGTTTTGAAAAAATCTTTACAGGGAATCGAAGGGGTAGAGGAAGAAAAAGGAATTGATGTATTACCGTGGGATCTGGCCGCGAGTTGGGTAACATTACGGGTTCGATGGTGGACCAAAAGCAACCGATCAATCGTAGTAAAAACGATGACGCGGGTAATTCCAGCTATTAAGAAATCACTTGATGCCGCCAATATTGATATGCCTTACGAAACCCAAGTTCACCTCTTTCACGATCAGACGGAAGATACGGATGGGGACCGCAAAAAGCAGCGCGAAGGATGGCCCGCAAATAAGGAAGAGGAAGAAATTCCGAAACCAAAATGGAAGGCAGAGAAGGAAATGGCGGCGGAAGAGAAAGAGAAGTGATTTTTTATTTTTCTATTCTATTCCTTCCAAAACTTTAATGAATACTCCGACCACTTTCATCTCCTTACCATTTTCTTCGTTGATAACAATGTTTTTAAAGGAATCATCAAACGAGTTGGGTCTTAAAATAATGGACGTATGTTCCCAACTATTTCCGGAGATTATTTTTTCACTGGAATAGGTCTTGATGGTAAATGCGGAATTAAAGTCAGGATCTTGAATATCCATATTTTCTACTAAAACAATTTTTCCATTTCGACTGCCTCCCGTATATTTTTTAAATAAACAGATGGAGCCATTTGGGATTATTTTGTTCATGGATTCACCAATAACTCAGGCTGGTAATCGAGATTGGACAAGATGGTTTTATCGACAAAACCAGTTTGTAAACTAGCATTGAAAATCTGGATGAGTTTATCCATACGATGCTAATTTATTTACGATTGGAATGTCCGCCGCCGCCCAATCCAACTTTTTAAGTTGCTCAACGGTCAACCATTCCTGACTTATATGCTCATTAAGGGTAAGTGCTTTGGTTTCAACTTCACAAATAAAACTATGCATGGTTAATTCAAAGTCCGGATATTCGTGAACCACCGTAAGGTATAAGGATTTGATATGAGTAGAAATATTCAGTTCTTCGAGTAATTCTCGTTGCAGGGCTTCCTTTTTAGTTTCTCCTTTTTCAATTTTTCCTCCCGGAAATTCAAATTTCTCAGAAATATAAGATCGTTTATTTTTTGGCCTTTGAACACATAAAATCTGATCCTGAAAATTTATAATTCCGGCAACCACTTCTACTTTTTTCATTTATTTGAAACTGGTTTTCTTACTGAAAGCACCGTTCGCATGACCTGACCACAACAGACGCTGTGATCTTCATTTAAAAGGATACTGAAAAAAAGCACTTTTCAAAAATAAGGAATTATTTCGAGATAACAATTTAGAACTCCAACGCCGATTCTTAAAACCTATTCATGGTGGATAATTGCAAGTCTCCTTTTTCAAAAACTCATTCCCTACAATAAGCGCCAAAAGAAAGCCCACCGAAAGCCCATCGTCCACTCCTCACCAATTGAAGAGCCCGTGTCATACACAACACAAAAATGATCGCTCCAATCATAGTCAAGGTGACCATTTTTCTAAATAAAACTACTACCAAATTTTGCCCACGCGCACCTCTAACTCCTAAAGGAGAACCCCGCGCGCAACCTCGCCTAAAGAAGGAAAAACAGTCCTGTCGTAGTCAATGCGGTAATACAAAGAAGAGTTCTTAACTAAAACCAATTGCCAACCCTTACCATTTAAAGAGCACCCGCCGAAAGCCAAACAAGTCATCAGGGAAAAAGCCCATCGTCTCCCCTCACCAATTGAAGAGCCCACGTCAAAAGAGAGCCAATTGTCAGCCCATCGTCCGCCCACCGAAAGCCAAACACGCCAGCCGAGAAAAAAGCCCATCGTCCACCTATTGCCCTTCTTTCTCCTCTTTCTCTCGTTTCTCCTTTTCTTTCTTTTTCTTCCAAAACTGCCACCATTTTTTTCCATCGTCGTCGTCCGCATCTTCCCCTTCCGCCAGCGCATCCGCAAACTCAATTTCATCATCAACCTCTCCCTTGACTGC
>CALLPK010000006.1 GCA_938015415.1 uncultured Saprospiraceae bacterium | reverse complement strand
GGATCGAACTGTGCTGTGTATTAGCAAAAACATTTACTATCTGTTCTTCCCTGGCTAGCAACCGCTTCTCTGGATAAGCTACCGTTTTCATAATTATTTTGTTTTCTCAAATTTATTCAATATTTATGTGCTAACCTAAGGCCGTCCGGCAGGCACCTTGTCTCACTTAACTGTGGACATTCTTCAGCAACTTTATTCTGATTTTCTGGATAAAGACCATATACTGGCCGGATATTTTGGTTCGTTTTTTAGAGAATGAATATGTTTGATGTAAAATGGAACCACTCCATTTTTAGCGTGTGCTTTTAAGAATTGCCGATTGCCCCAAGCATCTGTTTTTGTGTTTTCCAGTGGAAAACCACATTCTGCCAGAAAATGTTTCAGACCCGTTTCCGTCCAGCGGGAACAGTCAACGGGACATTTATGAATGACGATCAGAAAGGGGAGGGTGTTAAGAAAATAACCTCCAGGGTTTAGTAGGTTGTAAACATTTTTTCCAGCACGGTAAGGCCAGAGTAAATGTTCAAAAACTTGTTCAGCAATAATTAAATCATATTTTTTTTCTCCCAAATTAAGCTGACTATTACAAATGTCAAATTCGGGATACTTTAAAGTTTCGTAATTTTTAAAACCAAAATTTTTCCATTTATTTCCTGAGATTTCTAAGACGGAAAAATTCTGATAAGGTAAATTACGAACTATCTTTTCGGTAGACTGATCCATAATTACTCGATTCCAGTGAATGGTTGGATTAGAACGCCAATAGATTCGATAAAATAGTTCAGTTGGAGATTTGATGGTCGATGCATTGCGTAGCATCTCCTGTCCGCGTTGTAAATATTTATTAATAGAAATTGATACTGAATTTGCCATTGTACATTAAGATTTAAATGCGGTTAATAAATTATCCACACAATTATTCCAGGTATATTTTTTTATTTGTTGATGACCTTTATCAATCCATTCTTTACGTTGTGCTGGATTTTTTAACCACGATAATAATTGTGCAGATACCTGGGACGCTGCTTCGGGATCAACAGTAATTCCTGCTTCTCCAACTACTTCTGGTAGAGAGGCTGCGTTGGACGAAATTACTGGAACGCCTGCGGCCATCGCTTCTAGCACGGGTATTCCAAATCCTTCGTAATAAGAAAGAAATAAAAATCCAAAAGCATTATTCAGTAAATCTGCCAGTACTTTATCGGATTCCATCCCAAGCACATTGATGTTTTTCAGGGTCGCTGCCTTGGATAAGTAAGATTCGTGATGCTGACCGACCACGACTATTTTTAAATCTGATTTTGCTATTTCCAATTGTTTGGCAATTTTAAGAATAGTTGGTGCACCTTTTCGTTCTCGTAAACCACCAATGACCAGTACATAAGGAAAGTTATAGCGGGATGGGCTTGATTTTACGTTAGTAAATATTTCGGTATTTACACCGTTACCAACCACCTTGATTTTTTTTGCCGGGGCGTTCAGTAATTTGACCATTCGGGTTTTTGTAAATTCCGAAACGGTAAAAATCAAATCAGTATGCTTAATTACTTTTCCCATCCAGACCGACCATTTTCTACGGAAGTGTCGATGCGCTTTGGTATTTGACCATGGCAGATTTGTTTCAAATGCTTCAATATCGTGAATGGTAACTGCGGTCTTTTTTTTCTTAAATGGTAAATAAGTTTGTGCCGGGCAGTAGACCCAGTCCACTGATTTGTCAACCCAATTATCCATGTAAGGTAGTCCCATTATTTTCCAACTATGTTCCACGATCCGTTCCGGGAAGGGAAAGCTGTAGGTTGGAATTTTATGTAGCGGAGATCGCTCACTGAGCTTTCCTTCCTTTTTAATCCATTTACGGGCTACCAATAAATTTTGGGATACCTCCGCTTTCTGATCTAATCCCAATACCATATTGTTGATGTGGCGCCCCAGGCCGGTACAAGGCGTAAAGGTGCTAATGGGATGTACATAAGAACAGATTTTCATAGGATTAGCGTATCAAAATAATTTTAAAAAAATTACCCTTTGCGTAGCGCGTGGTATTGACTATTGATCCACCGTGATTTTCTGATGGTTTTATAAAATTGTTGGGCTGGCAGTTTTAGCAAATCATTGCTTCTTTGTCGGAAGTTATTTTTATTTAAAAATTTTAAAAACAACTTTCTTTCCGGCATGGAAGAGGACAACGAAATACCACCCCAATGAAGTAGAAAAAATTGTTTTTTATGGTCCAGGCCCCCGTGATCCCACAGGTAATAAGCACCCTTGTCTTCGTACACAGAACCACGCTGACCCGCCCAGCCCTGCTGACAATAATTGCCCAGTACTTCCGCTAAATGTCCATACCGAATTTCTTTTTTATCACAACAAAAGTTAATGAATGCCTGATCGGTATTGCGTGGATTGAGTTGATGACGCACTAATAGTGCTGTCTGAGCGAATTGCTCAAATTCTTCCATACGGAATAAGCCTTTTTTAGAAACCCAGCGACCAGAATTAAATCCACGGCCCATTCCTTTTTGCAGAAAAGACCTACGTACCGGACCATTCTCATAGACCTGATCAATGGCACAATCGTAGAACATAAAGTCGTAGCCGCAGCGACCCGGCGCGGTAATGAGTGGTTCGATATCTGTCAAAATTAACTGTCGGGCATCGAGATACATAAATTCATCCAGGGGCCCCCAAAAGGAAGCGTAGCGTCGAAACCAATAGGGACCGTAGTCGGTATGTCCAAGTTCGAAATCCTGTCCTATTTTTTCTAACCTGGCGAAGCTGGCGTCCCGGTAAATTTTGAAATTATATTTTTCTGCTAGTTTGATTAATTCATCACAAGATTCGTTAAATGGAATCAGGTACAGCGGTAAATCCGGATTGAAGCGACGGAAACTATTCAGGAAGGCGGTGGCCCAGGTTATTACTTGATCACTGGCCGAAAAATAAACACCCTTTTTACTTGTCATGATTTTCGTTGTTTTAAGAACGGATTGCTTTTAGTCTGCCTGTCCAGTTTTCGGCCCGTACCGGACCAAATAATTTCGCCATTTGTGGGTAGGGAAAATTGCCAAAAACTGCTTTGTTACCAAAGAGTGATTTAGCCCGCTCAAAATATATAATGGATGCTTCCGGATAATTGGACTGTAAGATTTTTCGACCGTAGGCCCAATAACGACGGGCCAGTAATTCTCTGACGGGTGCCGGTAAGACCCCATTAAAATGATGCTGTATTAGTTGCTCTTGTTTAGAAAAAATCTTAAGAAAGGTATCTGGTGCGTGTTTTCTAAAATTAAGATGACTAATCCTTGTATCAGTATAATGCTCTCTGAACAGGTATACCTGTTGATTGAAATAAACGAATTCTACGCCGCTTAAAACCAGGCGTAAATGCAAATCAAATTCCTGTCCTTTAGGGATGGATTCATCAAATCCACCAATCTGATCCAGAAAGGATTTTCGATGTAAGGGAGCGGAAGTCAATGGACTTTCGGCAAGAATATGTGCCACCTGACAGGCTCCTGTTTTCCTTGGTTTTGGCTGGTAGGTCTTGGCCGGGTTGTTAAATTGATCAATCCACTGAACTGGTCCGTAAACTATTTTCTTCCCCCGGGTAGCGATACTTTTAGTTTGTCTTACCTGAGTTTCAATCGCGTCGGGCAGTAGAATATCATCCGCATCCAAAAATTTAATAAGGCTACCTTTTGCAAGCCGCAGGCCGTGGTTACGCGCTGCCGGAGCACCTCGGTTGGGTTGTCTGACAAAGGTAATTCGATCAGCGTACGGTCGAATTTTTTCTGCACTTTTATCCGTTGAGCCATCGTCGATTACGATAATTTCTAGATGAGGATAGGATTGGCTGAGTGCACTTTTTAAGGTTTGTGCGACGTACCGGGCATTATTGTAGCAAGGAATAATAATGGAGACTAACATAAGCTTGTTTATTTTGACATTCCCGTAGGATTGGAAACCACGGTAGTTTCCTGTGCTCGTTCGGTTGATTTATTAAAAAAATTGCGAATGGATTTAACGATTAGATGGCCGGCTTTTCCATTTCCGTATGGATTGATCCCTTCCCATCGTGGTTGATCATTGGCCCACGCAAAATTTTCTATAATCCGATCATCGACCAATTTGGCAAATCCCGCATCAATCCCTTCTGGCCGTTCAGTCGTATTGCGGCAGACTAATATTTTTTTATTTAAAGCAGCACATTCTTCCTGAATACCGCCAGAATCACTGATCACAAATTTTACTTTACTGAGTAAAGCAATCATTTCCTTATAGTTTAATGGATCGGTTACCACCACCTTTTTAAAGATACGTCGATACTTTTGGATGTTGGGATTCGGATGCATTGGAAAGATGAAGTTTAAATTTGGATGCTCCACCGCCAGGGTTTCGATCTGTTTAAACATACCTTCAATTTTTCCATTGATAAAATTCTCGCGACGATGTAAAGTGACTAGTATTTCGTTTCCATAGACAATCGGAAATTCAAAACTCTGACTGGCGTCCACCACCGTATTTCCAGTCAGCAAAACGTTCGCCGCACCCTCGGCCTCTAGTCTCTTTGCCGCCAGTTCGGTCGGAGCCCAATTGAGATTAGCAATCGTGGATACAAGTTGTCGATTGGCTTCTTCCGGGAAAGGACTCGCTAGATCGAAGGTCCTTAAGCCCGCTTCAATATGTCCAACCGGAACTCGGTTATTAAATGCGCAAAGGGCAGAGGCCAATACCGTAGAGGTATCTCCTTGTACAATAACCATACTTGCTTTTTCTTTTTTAATGACAACATCTAGTTTATTTAAAATCAGTGCCAGTACTCCGTTAATACCCTGATTAGCTTGCATAACATCCAATTCGTAATCAGGAGTGGGTACCATAAATTTTACATCTTCGTACAATTCGCGGTGTTGTCCGGTAAAGACCGTTTTAAAAGGCAGGTCGGAGACTTGTAAGGCCTTAATGACCGGAGCAACTTTGATAACTTCCGGTCGGGTTCCGTAACATACTAATATCATTTTCATTTGTTTTTTGGTAAAAAAGAGATGTTCCTGTTTATCAGCTATTTGTTGTTTTGGTAATTTACTTTGGGGTTGGGGCTATTTTGCGATTGAACGAAGCCAGGAGCGAATAGCTAGCAGCCAATGGCTTTTTCAAAGTACATTAAGTCGTTGCAGCGTGCCATACCAAAATGGATAACGTTTGGCTACCTTATAGCGAATGCCCGATTGTTGGCGTTCGTAAGTTTCTATCTTTTGCGCTGCGTCGGATGGCTTTTCAGTTATCTTGCTATTAATGAAAATCTTATTCAATTGTTTATCTCGATCCCACCAATTTAGATTTTTGAGCGAATAATTTCGGGCTGCTTTTTTATAGTTTTCCAGCTGGTCGGCATGGTCTATATAGTATTGCATACATTCGGAGAGCGATGTAATATCGGGCTGGCACTGTGGCCAGAAATAGCCGTCGGGTCGGGCGTACAATCGATCAATTTTTGCGGTCTTGCCACTTTTGGGACCCACAAACTCATTCATCGGCGCATTGTCCACTGTAATGAGTGGTAACCCGCAGGCAAGGGCTTCCGCCATTGGTAATCCAATTCCCTCTAATCGGGAAGGTGCTAAATTGACATCTCCAAGATGATATAGACCGGGAGCCGGAACGGTTTTTTTTATGATCTCTAAGCGACCTTCTTTTGTCAAGGTTTCGATCAAATTTTTTAATTCAGGAAGTTTTTCATTTATATCTACTTGACTATGTAGCCGCAGTAAACTTGATTTTTTATCTTTCAATTCGGCGAAAGCCCGTAAAACAAAGTCGGTTCCTTTTCTGGCTGGACTAAACCCACAGGACTGAAAGAAGACCACTCGGTCCGCATCGATTCTTTCGGTTGAATGAGGTTTGAATAAATTTACGTCCGTTCCCCACGGAACGTAGAATGCTTGAGGATGCCAGTCAAAAGCGCTAAAATGTCTTTTGGTATTACAGATTAAAAAATCGTAGTTGGCAAATAGTGGGATGGTTGCTTCGGTATAGTAGTCGATGTAGGCACCGGTGAGAATGCCCAGGTCGGTACACCATTTAACCGGTGGCCACCAATGTTGCTCGTTAAATAAAACTGCTTCTATTTTTTCACGCTCCAGCCACTGGTGAAAATCTTTTTGGTGGATCGCACTGTTGACTGGGAGTACACTGTCTTTTCCCCAGGTAACAGCTGGTCCATCCCATTCGGAATCACCTTTGGCGTAAGTCCATCCGCGTGCGTAAATCGCGACTTCGTGTTGTAGGGCTAGTACTTGTTGATACTGTCGGGAAACGTAGGCAGCGCCTCGTTCTGACCAAAAAGTTACGATTCCAATTTTCATAGGGCTGTATTTTTTCGCACTATTTTTTTGAATAATTTTTTTAAAAACAGATAGTGCTTAATCACCTGACCGTAACCATAGTCTTTTAGTTGCAATCCGTTTTCTTCGTATTTGGTTAGGAGAAGACCTCGGTTATTTACTATTGGTTTGGACAAAGCGTACTGGGAAATAATCTGATTAAATTTTGCTTCGATGACTACGGCACGGTGGTGGTAAGCATGTTGGCTTTGAACAAACTCAAAACCTTGTTGTGTAATTTTACTTCGTATGTTTGGATGGTTTAAATAAAATTTTATTATTTCAGTTAACCCATCTATTTTATCAATTTCTACGAGATGAGTTCCATGAATAAAAGGACTCTCTCTGGCGAGTTTTTCGGTAACTACAAACCCTTTGCAAGCGAGTGTTTCAAATACCCGGGTTTCTGTATCCAGATATTCAGAACCATGCAGATTTAGAATAATTTTTGATCGTTGAATTGTTTTATAAAAATCCTTTCCAAAGACGGACCGAATAGTAACCTTGGTTTGTTTATTTAATTGATCAAGTATTCTCTTTCTGCGTTCGGTGATGGCTCCGACAAAGAGTACATCGATATTTTTAGGTGTTGAATTTTCAGATAGTGAAATATTCATCGCTGCACTCAACATAACACTCAGCTTTTCAGATGTTACCCATTTTTGTTCAATTAAAAAATCGTAACAATTTTGTGAGCGAACAAAAATATGATCGAACAGGTCTTCCTTTAATAGATAGTGTTGATTGATATTTCTTTTAACCAATTCGGTAAATAATAAAATTTTTGGCCGGGCTATATTCCGTAATACGGAGACTGGAAAATTATAGCCGACTCCGCGCTGGACCAACACTCCATCAAAAGAGGAATCTATATTTTTTATGAAAGATCCGAGTTGGTATTTATGTTGTTCGTAATCAAGACAAATCGTATCAACCGAAATTTCATTAAGCGCTTCGTTGAGAAAATTTTCTGCACCCCAGCGTTTATTGGTATTTATCTTATTGAGATACAGTAGTTTCATGGTAGCGATTGGGACTGCTGAATTATTATGCTGGCTGACGATTTCTGGCTTCGGTGGCGGCGATCATTTCCTGTAAAGTGGTGTCAATATCGTAGGTTAATTCCCAATCCGGATAATGATTTTTAAATTTACCGACATCAGAAATGTACCAGATATGATCACCAATTCTATTTTCGGGACTGACGGAATAGGACAGTTCGTAACCTGCTAGTTTTTTAATTTTTTCAATTGCTTCGAGCATCGAAACGTTGGCAAATCTTGCTCCTCCGATATTATAAACTTCGCCACTTCTTGGTTTTTGAAAGAAAGCCCAGAAGGCGTTAATTAAATCTACGCTATGAATATTATCTCTAACCTGTTTACCCTGATAGCCGAAAATTGTATAAGGTCGAGCCGTAACGGCACATTTGACGAGATAGGCGAGAAAGCCATGTAGTTTGGCGCCACTATGGGCCGGGCCGGTCAGACAGCCACCTCGGAAGCAAGCTGTTTTCATGCCAAAATATTTTCCATATTCCTGTACGAGTATGTCGGCGGCAACTTTACTAGCACCGAACAAACTATGCTTGGTATGGTCAATGGACATTTGTTCGTCGATCCCGTTTTGATAGTGGTGGGCTGGATCAATTTCCCAGCGAGTATCCGTTTCAATGAGTGGTAACCGGTTGGGCGTATCACCATAAACTTTATTGGTACTCGTAAAAATAAAAACAGCTTCGGGCGCATGTAAACGTGTTGCTTCCAGAAGATTTAAGGTGCCGTTGGCATTGATGGTAAAGTCCACGAAAGGTTCTTTGGCTGCCCAGTCGTGCGATGGTTGCGCAGCAGTGTGAATGATCCCTTTGATATCAGTTCCATATTTAGCAAATAAATTATTGATGTCTTGTTGATCACGAATGTCAAGAGAAACGTGGGTGAAATTTTTTAGTTCTTTTTTTTGCTTTTCAGTATTCCACCGAGTACTGGCTTCCTGCCCAAAAAAATAGGCGCGCATATCGTTGTCGATACCGATGATGTCAAAACCCTGCTGATGAAAAAAACGACTGGCTTCGCTGCCAATTAATCCGGCCGAACCGGTAACGATGATTACAGACATGGAGAAAAAATTAGTTGGTTGTTTCTAATTGGTTTAAAATAGTGGTACGTAGATTATTAAAATCGAGTGCTTGCATAAATTTCAGATAAGCATCCTCGTCAATCGTGAATTGATTTTGGAATTTTTCAATATTGGTAGCTATAGCTTCGCTGTCGTTTGGTACGATGGAGGCCCAGTTGGCCTGTTTGGTAATTGCTTCTACGATTCCACCTTGATTGACGATGACTGGTTTTCGAAGTGCAATAGCCTTTAAGAGCTGGTTGCTACTGAAAGGATGATCATGGTAATGTAAATACATCAAATCGGTGGCGTTGATGAGTGCGTTGAAATCTTGTTCTACTGTGACGTAGCCATCGAGTTTGATGAAGCACTGTGCGCTGTATCTTTTAAAAAAACGGTCAATTAAAAAAAGTTCGCTTTCAGAAAAATCGCTTTTTTGAAGTTTACCGACAATAACTAAAAACCAGTTTTTATTGTTAACCAGATTAAGCGCGTCGAGTAATAAAAGCAGGTTTCTTTTTTTTCCGATTCCTCCCAAAAGGGTGATGGTAAATTTTTTACCTGCTCTTTTTTTTATTTCTGAGGCTAAGGAATAATGTTCGTTCACATCTAGCGTGATCGGCTCAGGGATCGCAAAAAAATGATTCTTTCCCAATAGTCTTCGGTAATACCGGGTATAATCGGAATGAATGACGAAGATACCTTGACAGGAAGCTAGCGTCATAGAGCGGTCTCCATAAGCTCTCTTTATTTTTTCTGATTTACTGAAAATAGCACCCGTATTATACCAGGGAGTGACGTAAATTCCACTCCATTTTTTTGGAAACAAAAAAGACCGTATGAACATTGGAACGATGGCCATAAAGTCAATAGCCGCCGGAAAAAATACTGGAATGTCTTGTAAATTATTTTTTCTTTGTAAAATTTTTAGTTGTAGTAATTGCAGCATGCTTTCTGGTTTAAACCAGGTATCTAATTTGAAAAAATGAACCAGTTTTTCCAGTAGTAAAATATTTTTAAAAATTAGTTTTTCAATCAAACTAAATTCTACTTTTAAAATGATAGTATTTAAAATATTGTTTTTGGCAGTAAAATTTTTTATTGCTTTAGGATTTGAACTAATTATAAAAACCTTTCTATTTTTTTGAGAAAAAAGACGGACAATGGTTTTATAATAATTTGGACGATGTCCGACCCAAACCCCAAGATCTGCGATTATTATTTTCTTTAATCCTGAATCGTCCCGGTGATTTTTTTTTACGGGTGGCGACATTAACTTAACTTCTTGGTTAGCTGTTTTCATAATGTTAAGTTGAACAAATCTTTAGGGCACATGACAAAGAATAATTTTTTGTAATTTTTCTACTACCACTTCGTAAGCATATTCACGATTAAATTTTTCGTGAGATAGTGCTGCGTGTTTTTTTAGGATTGTACGGTTTTGCAAATATTTTAGGATGGCTGTTTCGAGTTCCTGATGGTTGCCGGGTTGGACGAGCTGTCCAATTTTTCCACCATCCAGAATTTCGGTGCGGGGATCACAGTTGTCAGCAATTATTGCACAACTGCTACCCATTGCTTCCACAAAAACATGTCCGTAAGATTCGTGGTGCGTCGGCATACAAAAAACATGGGATTGCTTCATCAAGCGAAGTACCTCCGGCTTAGTAACTTCCGGTAAATATTGTCCGGGAATGCCGGCTTCGGATAAGTCTACGTTGGTACTACTAACTACAGTGAGATAAATCTCTTTTCTAAATTGCGGATATTTATGGAGTATATTTTTTAAAGCCAAAATGATATCCAATAGCCCTTTTCGTTTTCCATCTCTACCTACAAATAGTATTCGGGTAATTGGCTCTTGAAATTTTGCGCTTAAAAAACGAACTTCTTTTCTGGCCTCAGGTAAGAGGTGGGGGATGTAGTCAATTTTTCCAGCATTAGGTTGCTTGTTTATTTTTTGAAAATGTGTGATCCACGATCGTGCAGGAAAAAAACTGACAGCGGCGTTGTTTATTTTTTTTTGAACAGTTCTAAAATTATCAGATTTTATTCTGGCCTGATCATCCGGAAATCCTGCGTAGTGATTACTGTGGAATCCTGAACTGTAGATTACCGGTACTTTTTTAACAGGAGTGAATAGTGGATAATACCAGTGTGTCAAAACAGCATCAACGTTTT
Organism: uncultured Saprospiraceae bacterium; assembly: GCA_938015415.1. Taxonomy (GTDB): domain Bacteria; phylum Bacteroidota; class Bacteroidia; order Chitinophagales; family Saprospiraceae; genus JALZUU01. The sequence continues at coordinate 31,970 of CALLPK010000006.1, read as the reverse complement.
TTAATTGTCCCGGAAAAATAATGGTTCGGGTCGAAAGTTGTTTTAGTAGCGGTTGTAACTTTCGTTGTAGCCACGGAAAATGTCGTAGTCGAATATCTACAGTGTGGAAAAATTCTACGAGTAGGGGAACCAGTTTGTTTTCGTTAAAACAAACCTCAATTCCCAGTTGCTCGTTTGCTACGGCGGCAAAATTTTTGGTATAATTAACGTCCGTACTTTTTTGTTTTCCGTGAACCAAGTAGTTGATCAGGATTTTTTTCTTTCTTCCCGCAGTTAGCGTAGTATTATTCATATTGGGAATATTATTTAAAAAACTTCTAAGTCTTTTTGGTCACCTGTCGATCTCGATTTACCGTTATTCCGTTTACCAGACATTCCAGACTATCTACGCTGAAAACAGGTATGCTCAGGGTCATGGCTACATCCCGTCTTTCCAGATGGGAATCGTCAATAAAAATTGCGCGTTGATGACGGATATAGTCTGATTTTTTTTCTTTGCGATCTTTGATATGAATAATCTGATCAAAAATTTGTTCTATCCGATAGTCGGCCAGGGTATCATAAATGTTCCCTCGATGTCGGGTCAGCAGATAGATTCTTTTTCCTTCGTTTAGACACTGAAACAGGAATTTTATAACCAACTCATTTATTCGATTATTAATAATAACACAGTCATCAAAGTCGATATAAACATGGTCGTAGCTAATATCAATCAGGTAACGGTTATTCAGGGCGCGATCCATTTCTACGTAGAAACTATTTTGCAGGATTTCGGCAGGAATTCCTTTTTGGCAATAATAGCTCAATAGGGGCAGATTGACTCCTTGCATTCGGTAGAGAGCCATAGATCCTGCGATACGTGGCGAAATTTCCAGTAAGGTCAGCTTATTATTTCTATTTCTCTTTAATTGAAAAAACCAAGTGCCCCGAAAGAAAATCTGATCATTAATTTTGTTGGCAATTATTTTTATTTCGGGATCGTCTACCGGTCTCGTATTTACACTGATCCCGTTGGAAATACGCTTTCGTTGTCGTGCACCACTAAACTGTAGTGTACCATTGGTATCAGAAAAACAATCAACCGTATATTCATCTCCTGGAAGATATTCCAGAATCATCAGGGTCGGATCTTTTGCCAAATAGAAAGTGGCTTCTTCCCGATTATTTACTCGATAAGTCCCCTTCGATCCCTGGCCGATATCCGGCTTTAGAAAAAGTGGATATAATATTTCATCGTGTAGATCTTCTTCGCTGTAAACCGTTGGAACCCTGATAATAGACTTGAAAAATTTGTAAGTCATTACTTTGGAGCGACTAAGTATCGCCGTATGTGAAGGGCTGGCAATGATTCTGCACGATAGTTTGTGCTGAACTTTAGCCAGGGTTACTACTACGTCATCGTGGGCTGGAAAAATATAGTCAATATCATATTCGTGTATAAGGGTGGTAATCGCTTCCAAAAAATCAGGAGCGTTTACGTTTGGAATATTGTCAATGTATTTTTGGAAGACAAATTTGCCATGATCTTCGACTGAAGACCCACCAATAAGTTGCACATGCTTTATCCCTTCAAATGCTCTTGCGATTTCTAACCCAATTTCTGAACCGCAAGGGAATACCAAAATAGAATCCATCTTTCTATAATTAAAAAAAATTATACAGTTATTTTTCCATTAGCTTTTACCACAAAGCCTTTCGTTTTTTTATCGGTAAAATGGTAACGCTGTGTCCGTACTAATACGCGGCAGATCAATTCGATAGCCGAGTCTGAAAGTTCGTGAAACAGGGGCAAACACAAAATACGTTTGCTGATGGATTCTGCAATTGGGCAGGCAGTGTTTTTTACGTACGCCAAATAGTTGAGCGTCGGATAAAAGTAACGGCGTGGAAAAATATAATGATTATTCAGAGCTTTGATGGCGGTTAATAAATCATTCTCAGTTTTGAAAATGATTGGTAAATAGGCATAATTGAACGTTGCGTCTGGATTAATTTGCTGAAACTGTACTTCCAGATTTTCTAGTTTTTCAATGTACAACTGGTACTGACGTTTACGGGTGGCCATGATATCCGCAATGTGTTTAAGGTTGACTAAACCCATCGCTGCGTGGAATTCTGAATTTTTTCCATTAATACCTACCCCGGTAAATTGGGAGGGACCGTCGTGACCAAAATTTCGCATCCGCGACATAGTGGCAATGATCTCTGGATCGTTGGAAAACACGGCTCCTCCCTCGATGGTATGGAATAATTTAGTCGCATGAAAACTAGCTGTGGAAATATCTCCAAATCCAAAAACAGAGGTGCCTTTGTAAGTGGTTCCAAAACAGTGGGCCGCATCGTATATAACTTCCAGTCCGTAACGACGAGCAATATTTTCAATCTCCTCAATCTCGCATGGATTACCATATACGTGCGTAGCCAGAATGGCAGTGGTCTGATCAGTAATGGCTTTTTCAATGAGTCGATGATCCAAATTCAGCGTATGGCGGTCAATGTCTACAAAGACGGGTGTTAGTCCTTCCCAAGCCAGACTGCTTGAAGTTGCTACGTAAGAAAAAGGGGTAGTGATTACTTCTCCCGTGAGCTTGAGGGCTTTAAAAGCTATTTGTAAAGCGATGGTCCCATTAGACAAAAAAAGCAAGTGTTCCAGATCCAGGGTATCCTTCAATCGTAATTCTAACTCATTGACAATCGGCCCGTTATTGGTCAGCCAGTTATTCTTCCAAATTTGGTCCAGATAGGAATCATATTCTTCCCGTGGGGGAAGAAAAGGTTTGGTAACATTAATCATAAAAAGGTTTTTTGGAGTTAATCCAATAATGGACTTTAAAGTGTGTGTTAGGCAGGTCTAGCGTTCTGCATCCATCTTTCCAGTTTATTTGTAATTCTTTTTGAGAAAGTTGGATAACCGAAAAAGTTGCGAAGTTCCTTGAGTATCTTCGGGTTGACTTGTAGATCGGAACACACAATGGCGCTGGTATCTGAACTAAAGGTTTGTTCTGCGTATATTGGATTGTCTCTACAGTGTTGTCCTGAATTATCGAAGCCCCGATTAAGTACGCGGGTATGAATCGGATAGACGCCTTGTAAGTTATTTTTAAACATATGGTAGCTGATCAAAGCATCAGCTGCCTGTATTTTATTTTCTAGAATAGCTAATAAACGCGGTTGTACGTAGAGAAATTTTTTGACTGCTTTTTTATCTAAAAAGAAATGATCTAATTGCGATTCGTCAAAATCAACTTTTTCCCAACGATCTTTCCACAGTCCAACTCCCCAGGGACTATAGCGGGGAAATAAAAATAAATCCGAGGTGTATTCTGACGGATAATTAGCGGGATGACTAAATCCATGCACCGAAAAAATTCGAGGATCGTATCTATAAAACTCCAATGCCCGATTGAGGTACGATAAAAAATCGGGTGCTACCTCGATATCGTCTTCCAAAAAAATTAATTTACCATACCGCTCCAGCAATTCGTTATGAGCGGAGATGATTGATTTAAACATCCCCTGATTTTCGGATCTGAAAATAAAGTTGACAGATTTGAATCCGGTGATGGTTCGTACGTACGATCTTACCGCTGCTACAGCCTCGACGTGTTCCGCTTTGGCTGGACCATCAGAAACGATGTACAGTTCACTCTTTTTTGCCAGTTCATTTTGTTGTAATGCATGAATGGTTTTTTGCAGATGCGTCAATCGTGTATAAACGGATACTAGAATCGGAGCAGTAATCATAATTGTCTGAATAAAATAAAAAGTAAGTTAAATTGTAGAGGCCAGGTCAAAATCGAGCTTTGGTCGTACGGCACCATGCCATTTGCCGTGCCAGAATCCAGTACGTCCGGCATCGGCTACTTTAAATGTGAGTAGTTCCTCGATCGCAAAAAGTACCTGCGTGGTATCTTTGACAAAAAGTAATCTGATGGTATATTCACCATCATTCATTAAGTTCGCCGGAATCATACAAGTACTAGTTATCAATCCTTTTTGCAAGATCCGCGAAGGAGTATTAACTTTAAAAACACATTCGCCCCGTACCGAAAACAGACTCAGGCTGAGGTTAATGCCTCCTTCTGATATTTCGTTCCAAAATTCAAAAATAAATTTAAAAGGCATCGTGACATTTAGCGGTTGATCTTCTGCGTGTAACAATTCTGCCCGTCGTAACCGAATAAAGTTATTGCCAGGAGCCGATGCTTTTTCTGGATGAAAACAAGTATGGTTGGGTCTAAAAACTTTAGCAATGTATTGATGGATGGTTTCGTCTACGCCGCCGTCAAATGCAATTCCACCATTGTGCATGAGTACGGCGCGATTACAAAGCATTCGCACGGATTGCATATTATGACTGACAAATAAAACGGTTCGTCCGTCTTCTTTGGTAACGTCTTTCATTTTTCCAATGGCCCGTTTTTGAAAAGCAGCGTCTCCAACGGCAAGTACTTCATCGACGATCAGAATTTCCGGATCAAGATGTGCCGCTACGGCAAAACCCAGTCGTACGATCATTCCGGAAGAGTAGCGTTTGACGGGCGTATCAATATATTTGGCGACGCCAGCAAATTCTACAATCTCTTCTAGTTTACGACCCACTTCACGGCGAGACATTCCCAGAATTGTACCGTTGAGATAGATATTGTCACGACCCGTTAATTCGGGGTGGAAGCCAGTTCCTACTTCTAGTAAAGAAGCGATTCTTCCTTTCATTTTTACACTGCCTCCGGTGGGTTGGGTAATTTTAGAAAGTATTTTCAAAAGCGTAGATTTTCCGGCACCGTTCTTTCCGATGATTCCGAGTATTTCTCCTTTTTGAACACTAAAATTCACATCGCGAAGTGCCCATACATAATCTGATGTTCCAGCTTGAGCTCGATCGTTTACTTCACCAATTTTAGCGTAGGGATCGGCTTTGCCTCTTACCCGGTGCCACATTCGATTTACATCATGACGCAAACTACCCAGCCCCATCAAGCCCAGGCGATAACGCTTGGAAAGATCTTCAACGGAAATTACTTTTTTACTCACAGTTTTATTTTTTTAATAAAAAAAATGAATTCTTGAAAAAATTATTTTACTCAACAACTCAACAACTCAACAACTCAACAACTCAACAACTCAACAACTCAACAACTCAACAACTCAACAACTCAACAACTCAACAACTCAACAACTCAACAACTTCCTTACACCGTATCCATAAAGTTTCTTTCTGTACGATTGAAGATAATCATGCCAGTGGCCAGAACGACGCACATAAAAATAAAACTGTACAACAGGTGGTACCAGGAAAAAATACCTGATCCGGTAAAAGCGTAGCGGAAGGCTTCCACGATGGGAGTCATCGGATTGATATCAATTAGCCAGCGATATTTTGGTGCGACGGTAGAAAGCGGATAAACAACCGGAGTTGCGTACATTGCCAGTTGAATCCCGAATTGTAAAAGGAAAATTAGATCCCTATATTTTACTGTTAGCGAAGTAATGAAAAGTCCAAAGCCTAAGCCGAGTCCTCCAATCAATGTGACCAAAAGAGGAAATAATAAAATATAAAGATTGGGTTGTACGGCATCATTGGTTTGAGAAAACCAAATTAAAAAACATAAAAATAAAATAAATTGAACGCCAAATTTGATCAAATTAGAGATCACAATGGATAGTGGAACAATGAGTCTGGTAAAATATACTTTACCAAAAATTTGCTGGTTGTCCTTAAATGTGGTGGCCGTTTTGTTGAGGCAATCTGCGAAATAATACCAGCAGGTAATTCCTGCCATATAGAATAAAGTTTGCGGAATGCCATCCGTAGAGATACCCGCTATGTTTCCGAAAACAACGGTAAAGGCGAGCGTCATGATTATCGGTTGTACAAGATACCAGAGCGGACCTAAAATGGTCTGTTTGTAAACGTGGGTATAATCCCTCCAAACCAGCAGCATCAATAAATCCCGGTAATGCCAGAGTTCTTTAAATTTGAAATCAATTAATTTTTTTTCAGAACTTATTTCTATATCCCATTTTTCATCTTTTTGAGAAACAGTATGGGTTTCTTTTCTTTGTAATACAGTAATCAGAGACATGTGAGGTAAAATTTGTTGTGGTTGTCTGTAATAGTGTTAATCAAGAAGCTAACTAATGCCGGGTGGTAAAAATTTAAACTTAAAAGAAAATTTGAGTATCCGGATGATCAAAAAAATAGAAGAAAACTCATCAGGATAAGTGAGTGATTTCTCGTGATTCTTTTGAGCAATTACCTAGGTGGCCACCATGCAACCCTTCTCTGTAAAATGCTTTGCCAGTATTTTTAGATAAGGTAGATGGTGACCAATTAAGGAGAAACCTTCAACAAGGTTTAATTGATTTTTCATGATAGAATAAATACTTAACAATTTCAGGCACATCCGATTTTACAGGAAATAATTCCGCCATCGGTGCCGGCTTATGATGTTGCTGGTGGTGATGTTGTTGCGGATGTGTTTGTCTGGGGTTTGTTTCGTTTGTTTTAGAACGAAGTGTACAAGATTGACAGCTGGACAGACTTAAAGCCAGTGTCAGGAATAGAAATAGTTTTGTGGATTTCATGATCACTTGTTGCTGAATAATTTTAGAATTAAAATTATCCAAGATTAGGAATAAAGCGTCATTTGGGGTTTGTAGACTTGTTCTACCAAAATTTCCTGCTTAATAGCACCTCAATAATTGGCAGAACATTTTTATATACTGCTCTGTACTGGCAGTGTCGGAAAAGAATTCCGACGTTGTTTTTTGTTAAATAACTGGAGGGAATATCCGATCGAAGCGATATAGCGTTGTTTGTCAAAATTAATATCAGCTACTCCAACGAGGATATGTAAGGGGATTTTTTTAAAAGGAAACAGTCCTGCGGAGATCGTCAAATCAACTCCGCTCCATTCCACGATCAAATTAGCTTCTGGGAGTACTTGTATTGCAAGACTACCGAACCAATTGATGGTTTCATTTTTATTATTTAATATTTTTTCTCTCTTCTGAAAAATTCCATTACCCACTCCAAAGGTGCTGTATATAAAACCGAACGCGCGATTATTATTTTGTCGCAGTGGAATTAATACACTGGCAGTGGCGTAAAAAGTACGGAGTGCATTGGTGTATTTAGTGTTGTGTTGGATTAAGTTAAATCCTCCTACACCAACGTAAATAAAGTCATTGATGGCTCTGGAAAGCTGAAGATCAATGGAGCCTTCTCCAAAATTATTTTTTTCGCCATCCTTATTTGATAAGCCGTAAAGATTGATCACGGCTCCGATTCCAATCAAACTTTTGGGATTTCCCAATCCAATATAAGCGGCAGCATTTCCGTCTGGTACCCATTTGTTTTCCAACTCTACTCGGGTACGGTGTTGAAAAGAGACACCCAGGCCTACATAACCAAAGTGACCAGCAGCAAAGACACCAGGATTATTGGATGTAATTGCGGGTATTCTTTTGTTGATCCAAACTTCGCGAACCGTGTCTGTAGGCATTACTGCACTAACAGAAATAGCTAATATTTCTGTCAAAGCAAAACAACATAAAAAAGAGAGGAAGGTATATTTCATGGTTTTTCAGATCACTCTATTTAAGAGATTTGGTAGTAGGTATAGTTTTATTAGAATGAATTTTAAAATCATTAGGTAAATTTATTCCAATGAAATTTCCTAGTTTTTGCCATTTACATGGATCTAGTAAATCACAATGAATCAAACGACTGGAATCATTTTCTTCAAAAAAATCAATAACTTCTTTATTTCGTAGTTCGTAAAAATCTATATAATGTTGCTTATGACCCCTTAATGGAAGAAGATTGTCAATCTCGTAGCCAGATGGATTAAAATTAGGATCCTTTTCTTTTTTGTTGTAAAATTCTTTTTCTCTTCTATAAATTTTGCAATGCGTTTTTGTATTTCCTAAGGTTTGACCATTAGAATGGGACAGCATTGATTTAAACCATGATTCACTATTCCTTGTAAATAAAATAAATTTGGAACCTGGAAATCTATGATAAAGAATTTTATAAAAATCAGGTAACCACCAGGGATCATCTTCGAATACTTGATAAGCTTTGAATTCTTTTGAATTGAATATGGATTCAAAGTCACCATACAGCCAATGTTTTGACCATTGGTTGTTCCATGAATCACTCGACCTTGCAACAGGATATCCCAGTTTAACAAAAAAATCCCCTACAGATGTTGTCCCGCTTCTTTGCATGGAAATGCAGAAAATTCTGGTATTTCCCTTCCAACTTAATTTTTTTCTAAATCTATTTAGACGCTTTCTAAAAAATGAAGGAATATATTTTCTAATCATTTTTAACAATTTCTTTATTTGAAAAGCGAAAAGGCCGAGTTATTTTAATTCTTTCTTTAAGCGGTCGCATCCTTTAGTCTTGGACGTAATTTTTTGTTTCGATTCCAAATCGAAGGCGTCTGTTCGGCGTAGTAACCACCGCCGTAGCGTTTGCCCGAAGGCCGTACCCCATTGAGTACGAGGCCTGGTTTATTTAATTTTTTCTTTTCGCATAGTTCCATGACCATTTCGATATCCTTTCTTCTGGTTTTCTTTTCCCGGAGTACTACGATGGAATTGGTTGAAAATTTATTTATCAATAGTGCGTCCGTTACTAAGCCAATGGGCGGGGTATCGATGATAACGAAATCAAATTGCTTTTTTAGCTGCTCGATCAATATTTTCATTTTATTGATGATCAATAATTCTGAAGGATTTGGTGGGATTGGACCACTACTGATATAGTGCAGGTTTGGATGCTGATCACTCTTATTAATTATTTTTGATAATGGCATTTTACCCACTAAATAGTTCGTTATTCCAGTATTAGGGTTACCCTCCTTAAGATATTCTAACAATTGAGGACGACGTAAATCCATTTCAAGCATGACTACCTTTTTGCCAGAAATAGCCAGACTGATGCTTAGATTTAGACAGACAAAACTTTTTCCGTCTCCAGGTTGAGGAGAGGTTACCATGATTACCGGATTGGTAGTGTCGGCTACACTGAATCCGAGATTAGTACGTAACAAGCGGAACATTTCTGCTATTGCAGAACGTGATTTTTGGTTGATGACAATCTTGCTGGATTGAGAAGTCCGACAGATACTACCAAGGAAAGTGGTGTTTAGAATGGCCTTAATTTCTTTCTCTGATTGTACCTTATCGTTAAATTGTTCTATCAGGAGAATGAGTATAAATGGTAATGTCAGACCGAAAATTAATGCGAGCGCATAATATCTGGAGGCCGCAGAAGGTTGTTTATCCTTGGTAGTAGGAGGATCAAGAATTTTGGCGTTACCGATTTGAGCGGCCATTGAAATAGCCGTTTCTTCTCTTTTTTCTAATAAATAAAGAAAGAGGGTTTCCTTGATTTGTTGTTGACGCATAATCTGTAATAATTCTCTTTCGTTTTTAGGTATTTCAGCCATACGTTTAGTAATAGGTACTAGTTGTACTTGTAGATTTTTTATGCGATCCTCTGCATTTTCAATAATTGTTTTAATTCCGTTCGTTACGGCTGTTCGCAGACCATCGATCTCCCTTTCCATTTTTTGCATGTTGGGATGGATTTCATTATGTGAATCCAACAAGGTTCTACGCTTGTTCAGTGCTGCATTGTAACTCATAATCAAGTCTGTAATGGCTTCCGATTTGATACTGGCATTCGGTAATAGAAGGTCGTATTTTTTATCCGGACTCGTTACCTGATGGAACACGTCGGTAAGATCATTTTTTCTTAATTCCAAAGCTATGATGGACTCATCGATGGCACTGAGAGTGGCCAGGGAGTTGGCGGCATTATCGGCAGTACCTTCTGTAATGTTATTATTTACTTTATAAACTTCCATACTCTTTTCTACGTTGAAAAGCTCGTCCGTCACGTACTTAAGTCTTTCTTCGATAAACATGAGCGTATTGCTAGCTTGTTTTTTCTTTTCGTCTAAACTTTTTCTAAAGAAAATTTCTATTAGTTTATTGATGATGTCTATTCCTTTTTGGGGAACTTCCTGATCGATGGAAAATCGAATTAAATCGGAGCCGTCGACCCGTAACAAACCCAAACTGTTTACGAACTGTTGCGCAACATATTGTCTAGGTAAAATACTAATCTGAATATTGCGATGCTGATCGTCAAGCGGTCTTTCCGTACGATTCATGACGAAAGAAATATCTTGTAATATAAATGGATCTCCAAACAGAAGATTTCGTGGTTCCTGGCCGTTAAAGATTAAAACAAAGGAACTGGTATCCAGTATTTCAACGTCGATATTTTTCCAGGCCAAAGATTCGATGTTGTCCGAAAAATTGAGCCGGACGGGGGTGTCATAATATAAATCTGTATTTTTATATTCTCCTATAGATTTATAACTGACTTCGAGTGCCAGTTCTCCTACGACCTCTTCCATTATGTTACGGGATTTTAGTATCTGAATTTCATTACCTAAAGTATTTCCTACTTTTAATGTAACCCCCTGAATCCCGCCTTCGATGGCGCCAGCTGACTTATCTTCTTCTATTATTACAGTTCCACTGATCTGATAGCTGGGTAATTCTTTTAATAATTCCTGGTGGGCCAGGCCGAAACAAAGCCCCAGGGAAATAATGATTAAATACCAATACTTAACTAGCAGGGAACCAATATAGTGATAGGAAAGCATTTTGCTTTCGGTTAACTTTTCCATAATAATGGGTTATGTATTTTTTTTGTTATGAACAACGTCAATTTTGAACAAATGTCACTTCAAATTCCCTTTAATTTGTTGACAAGGTTATAATAATGGTAGCCAGACCTGCCAAACCTCCGACGAGTCCAACAATTCGGGTGACCGGATCAGCAACGGTTGCTGTTTTTTCTTTGAGTGGTTCGATATAAAGCACATCATTTTGTTGTAAATAAAAAAATTCAGATTGAAATACGTCCGCGGAGCTTAGGTCAATTCTTCCGTATTTTCTTACATTGTCTTCTTCTCTAATGAGTAGTATATTGGTTTGATTAGAAAAATTGGTGAATCCACCAGCCATCGCGAGGGCTTCGAGAATTGTAAAGCGTTCGTCTGGGAAAACATAAACTCCCGGACTGGCTACTTCTCCTACCATGCTGATATGAAAGTTCAGCATTCTGATTTCTACGGTTGGATTTTTTACATATTTTTCTAATAAATAGCGAATAGTTTTTTTTGCCTCTTCCCGAGTTTGCCCCTTTAGGTAAATTTTTCCGAGTACCGGAAAATCAATGTAACCATCCCGGTCTACCAGATATCCGTTACCTAAAGCGCCGGCTCCGTCACCAGCTCCAGCTCCTACGCCACGGGTTGGATTAAAAATGAGTACGGCTTCTGGATTGACATTAAAAACTTGAATAGATAAAATATCATCTACCTGGATTTTTATCTCAAAATCTTGACCGATTGGATAGGTTTCTGGATAGTCCGTATTGGGCGCTGGTTGTAGGCTTAGTAGGTCTCTTTGATTAACACAAGAGGCTAATAAGCATAAAAAGAAAAGTGGCATATATTTAAATATACCTCGTGGTAAGTATGTGTTTGTTCTCATGTGCAGTGGAATCTATTTTACGATAGACAGTGTATCCAGATGAATACGAAAGGTGTAAAGTGAAATGGTGATTAAAAATGGTTTTTGGAAAATCTGTACATTCGAATATTGAAATTGTACAGTGGGTACTGGAAATAATTCGAAGTTTATTACCCATTTTGGAAGTGGACCATCATTGTACCATAACGGTCAATCTTTTAGTATCAAACAAAAATAAAGGGAGTTCGGAATATCGGTAAAATTCCGCAAATTACCTTGAATGAAATTACCGAGCCCCTTTATCTAGTAAATAGCTTTTCTTAAATTTTTTGGTTCTACTTGAAGGTGTAATGAAAAGCCCATGTTTTTTAATTCTACCACAAATTTTCTTTTTCCCTGAATCGAAATCAGTAACCCTTTAAGACCCGTAAGTCTACCGGAAACAATTTCTACTTCGTCTCCTTTTTGATAATTTAGTGGAGTAGATGTAATGGGTTGTGTATATCCACCAGCAATCTTTTTTAATAATTCGATTTCTTCCTCAGGAATTGAAATCAGATTTTTATTAAAACTAACAAACTTGGCAACGTTTTCGGTTTCTAATACCTTTACATATTCACGAGAAGTAATTTTAACAAAAGCATAGCAAGATATTAAAGGTAATGTTAATTTTCGCTTCCTTGTTCCATGCTGTCTAATAACTTCTTGTTGAGGCACACAAACCTTAATTCCTTTTTGGTCTAATGCACGAAGCACAGACTTTTCACACTTGTATTTTGTTACAACTGCAAACCATCTCGGTATTTCAGAACTTAATGTACACATGTGTGTTGGTTTAAAAAAAAATTACTTATGGATAAAATAATTTAAAATGCTGATAGTCAGATATTTAGGGGCTTATAATTTGGAAATATGAGTTGTCTAGCGTGGAGATAAGGAAATATTTAACTTTTTGGAAAAATTATCTGCCTGTACAAAATGCGATAATTTTGTATTGCTAAATTTTTTAGAATAAAAGTCTAATACATCCTTAAGCGATCTGCTAAAGTAAATGAAATGAAGTAAGTGTCTCTATCAGTATGAATGGTTCGTGTAAGGACATAGCTCCGCCGTTGATAAGTACATGACTTGTCTTAAAACAATAGAACATTGTTTCGTAGATGTTAACTTCTACGATTTGGTAATAATATTTGGACAGTAAAAAGAGGAGCTAGGAAACTAGCATCTACCATTTCTGCAAAGGGCGTTGAGAATTACTTTTAAAATGTTAAAAGATTGATATTACTCAGCAAAGATAAAATGGATTTGGAAGTGATTTCATTTTCATTTTCATTTTGGTTTTTTAAAAAAAAAGTGTAACGTAAATATAATACAAAATTATGATTCTTTTCTAAAAAGTCCAAATAATTTGAAACTTTTTTTTTAACGTTAATCTTTACAAATCAAATATAGGTTGATTGAATCTCATAAGCAATCCCCTTTTAGTACTAAAAATATTGTTTAAGAGTGTTACTGTTCGATCAATTTTAATACTGATCCTCCATTTAAAGAATGACCTGTTTCTGTTATTATAATTTTTACCCAAGATTCGATTCCAGATGCTAAAATTATTCCGACATCTGATGGAATTATTTTATCTTTTTTTCCAATAAACACAACTGTAGTGATCTGGTTTGTTTTAATTGTAGTTTTGACGGAAGGTAAATCTACCTGAAAATTGGCCAAAGATAACCAGTACATCTTCACTTGTTGTCTTCGTTCTTTGGTCTTTAAATAAAACTCTGCGAAACGGTAGCTACCCGACGACATCCATTTTCGGCGGTGTAGCCATTCGGCAAAAGGCAGTAAGCGGTGACTTTGTTCCACCCACCCACTAGTCAGGTGGCGCAACCATTTCGGAATCCAGCTAACCGTCATCAGTCCCGGATTTATAATTCCATCTGGTGCCAGTAAATATACCTTGTCAAGTCGTTTGCCAAAAATTGGAACCTGTGTCAATACTGCCCGTCCGCCAAAACTATGGCCTAACAAATTAAAACGCAATTGTCCGGTCCGTTGCAAAATTAGCTGAATTATTCCCGTAAAGTCTTGAATGGTGAACATTGGTTTCTTCCATACTGTTTTACCGTGCAGTGGCAGGTCAACCACCCATGTGGTATATCTATGAGCGAGTAAAGGTAGCGCTGGGGTATAAAAATCTACCGTACTACCATATCCTGGAAAAGCAATCAGGAGCTCCTCCCCTTGACCATTTACCTGGCAGTAAATTTCATGATGGCCATATTTTAAAGTGATTTCATCCCTAAACTCATTATTCACTACACAAATACTTAAGTAAAATTATTATGAAAAATATCTTCCTGCTTTTTGTTTGCCTCGGCTTCTTCTCCGCTTGTAATTCGGTAAAAGACGTTCAATCTACCTCAAAGCCAATCACACATGAACTTTGGGATACGCTCGTCAAAGCACATGTCTCGGAAGCTGGAGTGGTAGACTACAAAGGGTTTATCGAAGATGAGGCAAAACTACAAAACTATCTGGACCTGGTCAGTAACTCACATCCTAATGATGAGAATTGGACCAAAGACGAACAACTTGCCTACTGGCTGAATGCTTATAATGCTTTTACCGTCAAGTTGATCGTGGACAAATATCCGGTAACCAGCATCAAAGATATTAAAAGCGGAATCCCTTTCGTGAATACCGTATGGGATATAAAATTTATAAAAATTGAAGGAGCCGAATATGATCTCAATAATATCGAACACGGTATTATTCGGCCAAAATTCAAAAATCCGCGAATTCATTTTGCCGCCAATTGTGCGGCCATCTCTTGTCCTCGCCTCCGCAACGAAGCGTATACTGCGGACAAGATACACCAACAGTTAGATGAACAGGCTCGGTATTTTTTACGAAATAAAGGTAAGAATAGTATTACTGCAGAAGAAGTGAAAATATCTAAAATACTCAAATGGTACAGCGGCGATTTTGATGCGTACGGAGGGGTTCTAAAATTTATCAATGATTATGGGCCGGTGCAGGTGGCTAGCTCTGTAGAACTACAATATCTGGATTATCTCTGGCCTCTCAACAATCAGGACATTAACTTTTATCAGCCACCAGCCAAAGAATAGAAAATTCAATAAACCAAAAAAACGCTATACCTTCCAAAGATATAGCGTTTTTTTACTTAAACAACTTCTATACTAAACTAAATACTTTTCTCTTATTTGAAAGTAGATTTAGCACCAATTTGTACGGAGAAGGTATGAATACGATCCCGGTTAAGTCCCAGATTCTTTCCGAAGATTTCGTGCTGATAGACGGGTTGAATAAACAACGACCAACGGGGAGAAATAAAACGTTCTACGCCGATACCAAGATTGGCGGTGAAATAATGATTTCTCTCAAATGTTCCTCCTTCAAATAAACCCTCACCAGCGATATCTGCCTCGCGGAAAATTTCGTCCTCGTTGAGAGTATTATCTGGAGTAGGACCTGTAAAGCTGGAAGTACCAGGGGGATTACTTCCTAAATTATTAACAGTAATATTGTAATGATTTAGAGCTAGTACATTCAGGGAAGCACCAGTTATCGCATGTAGTTTCCATTTTTTATTAGCATCATTTATTTGGAATTGTAAGTTCATCGGAATCGTTAACAGATTTAAGTTAACGGCATCGAAGACATGCGATTGATAACCATTGGCAAAAGAACCCGCAACATTTATATCTTCTTGTGGGTAATAATTTATTCTACGATAAATCAACCCAGTACTCAACGTAAGTTTTTCATAATTTAAATCCAGTACAATTCCTCCTCCGTATCCAAGTTGGTATTGCTGGTAACCATTGCCCTTAAATTGATCGGTGCTGGGTGTTTTGATATAGTTAAGATCGGCGGAGGTCATGGCGCCCAGTCTTATCATTACCTTTTTGGGAAACTTCTTAAGTAAACCAATTGCAGACTGGTCCGGGTAGTGATCTGGTGCCAGCAGGGTAACTGGTAATTCCGTGAGGGTCAAGGTAGACTGATTGGTCGTGAACGGTGGTCGTGTCTCTTCTAAATCTGAAACCAACGGAGGGTTCACGTTTCTTTTCTCGGTGGTTATTTCTTGCTTCGCTACCTTAGAAACGATTGCAGATGGTGCAGTAGTTCTTAAAGTAAGGGAAGAGATTTGCTCTTCGGTGCTGGAAATAACCGTTGCGGACAAATTTATTAGTGGAGTAGTGTTGTCTGCAATTACGATTGAACTCACATTCTTGTTTATGCTTGGATTCGAAGCTGCTTGTCCCACCGGGAGAGTTACTTCTGGATTTAAACCCATCTCTGGTAATGCTGTCGGCGTCTCAGCCATCACCCTATTTTTAAGTTGGGTGCTGGCATTATAGTCAGGCATAAATTGCACAATGGTCAACAGTAATAAGACCATTAAACTGAATTCTACTAATTTATAGGTGACAATTTTTCTTCGAACGTTGAATTCTTCTTCCAATCGGTGGGAGAGTAACGTCCAGTGAGTTGGATTATAAGGAATATAAAGGTTAGATAAGTTATCGGTGGTTAGTTGATCAAGTGCTTCGTCAGAAATTTCGGGTGCATTAACTTCCTGATCAATTTTAGATTCCATCAACTCCCAATAATTGGCGTCAGCATTTATTTCCAGACCTTCCATGCGGTCGCGAATAAGATCATCAAAGCGCGAACTCTCTTTTAAAGGGAATCCTCCACCCGCAACATTTAGCTTTTCGGCAAAAGAGTCCCAATCTCCAGGAGAAACATCTTCCCCCAGGCTGCTTAGCGCATCCTTAAGATAGTCATCAAATTCGTTAATCTCTGCCATTTCCAATGTGTTTCGCTGCCAAAATATGCTTTAGCTTTGTTCTTGCCTTTACCAGATTTGATCTGGAGGTGCTTTCTGTAATTTCTAATTGTTGTGCAATTTCGCGGTGAGAGTATCCTTCAATCACGTACAAATTAAAGACCGTCCGGTATCCGGGCGATAAAGTCTGAATCGCAGACAGTATTTCTTTTTCTCCACAAACACTTACCGCATCTGCGTCGTGAGAACTTAATTGATAAGCTTGATCAAGGTCTTCCGTCCGACGACGGATCGCTTTTCGGTAAAAATCAATCGAGGTATTAACCATGATTCTTTTAATCCACGCGTTGAGAGAAGTTCCCGGCTGATATTTACTAATGTGCTTAAACACCTTAATAAATCCTTCGTGGAGAATATCGAGCGCATCTTCTTTATTATTAGAATAACGAAGACAAACCCCCATCATCTTACCGTAGTGCGTTTCGTAAAGTTGCTTTTGGGCCCACTTTTCTCCACGTACACAAGCAGTAATCAAACTTACTTCTTCTCGCTTAAACTGAATTGCTATATCCATTGGTGAACTTTTTACTACGTTTGCTGATTTTTCACCGTTCCGGCCAGTTTTTTACAAAAAATTGTACTTTCTGGTTTTAAAGGAACGATCTGATACTTTAATTAGCTGCCTTAAGTGACTGAAAATCGGAGATTTAGCTAAAAAAATACCTTAAACGTACGATGATTGAATCATTGCAGTGATTTATCGTTTAGCAATGATAAGAATCCGAGTGGAGATAACCAAAGGTTTTACCCATTTTAACTGTCGTTAACTGTCTAAAACGATAGGATAGGAGGTCTGTTCATAATAACCTATTCCTTCTTGTCTCAATATCAGATATCTACTGATTTATCAGCACTCCCTGTGATTGTTGCTCGCCGCTATTTTCTAATTTTAAATAATAAATCCCCGTGGGCCAATTTGAGAAATAGCTGCCGGGCAGGATCGTCAGCTGCTCTCTGGTCGTAAATTCGCCTAATTTTTGTCCTAACGCATTATACCAGATCCCGATTGTGGTGTCACTGGTTGAAAATGACGCAGGTAAATTAACACAAAGCCGCGCTCCCTTCAGATGAGGATTCGGAAAAATATTGAAAGCAGCAGCTTCGGCTTCAAGGTTTGGTTCTTTTTCTTCATTGATAAAAAAGGATTCCGATAATCCTTTTTGATTAAAAATACTTAACCCCGAATGATAACCGCCCATCCAGACATTTTCGCTAGCGTCTATGGCCAATTTTCTAATAGCTTCGCCAGGGACACCAGAATTTTCAGTATTATAAATAGTCCAGACACCTTCGTGAAAATATCCCAGCGATCCATTCATCCCCAACCAGATGTTTTCTTCCGCATCCAACTCAATAGTATACAGCATGTTCCGTAAATTGATACCATTAATTTCGGTGATGACCTGCATTTCATCTCCTTCAAACCGAAGTAAACGATTCGTTTGGACGGCCCAGACAATTCCATTTTTGGTAACTGCGATATCTGAAATTCGATTGTTATTTAATTGATCAATTTGTTCGGAAGGTTTAATCTGTCGCCAACCCTGACCATCATAAATAGAAATTCCTCCGTATCCTGCCATCCAAAATTCTCCCGTAATCGGATGATTAAAATAACCTGTGGAAGCACCGCTGCTATTGCCGTGCTCGGCTCGGTCAAACACGATCCAGCCCGTCGGACTTTCATAAAGCACGAAAGCAGTCCACGCATCCAGTACCCATCGACGACCATTTGGATCAAAATGAATAAGACTGCGTTTTTCATTTAACAAATTACTTACATCGGGCAGGTCTACGTCGATCCAGTTACCGCTGTGGTAGAACCAGACTCGGTCATTAACAAAAAATTGTAAAGTATCATTACCTTCTTGCTTGACGATTCCCGTTCTGCTGATGCTTTTTAAAGAGTCTGGAAGTGTCGTGTAATCAAAAATAGACCACAAATTGTTATTGTTATTTCTAATGTTAAATTCGCTTTCTTGTTGGTTGTGATAATTTGATTTTACCCAAGTATCGTTTTTCGCATGAAATATCTGTTCGATGTTATTGCCAATTTCAAAATCGGCGTGTATATCCATTCTTTCCCAACGGTCATTCTTAAAACGCCAAAGACCATCATACGCTGAACCCACGTATACGTCATGATTCAGAGAAAGGTGAAGGGTTTGATGATAATAATGGTAACGAATTTCTTCCGGTAAATCAATACTGCGAACTATCTGATATGCTTCGTCTATCTCGATGAGCTGAGAAGCATCTTCCGAAGAGTGATTCAGGAACCAAATATGCTGATTGCTTCCTACGGCGACGGAACCAACACCTCTCCAATCAACTGTATCTGTCGGTAGAAACATTTGCCACGGTTCGCCAAGTAGTTTATAAAAACCTCCATTGGACCAGATCGTTCCGCGTTGATCGACGGCCAGATTATTTAACCTCGGAGATTGCATGGGTAAAATAGAATTGGAATTATCGTAGCACTGAACGACCGTATCTTTATACTGGCATACACTAAATTGTCCATACGTATAGGCGGTCACCCACATGCTACTATCCACGGGATTAGTGACGATATCGGTTGGATATAAATAAAGCAATGATGCACTGGGCGTCAGGACCAATTCATTATCAATTAAGGTATGAAGACTGTAATTGCCAGCTACGACTACTTGGTCCAGCATATTCAATGTCAGGACATAAGCATTAAAACCTCCTATTTTGTCGAGATATCGGGTCCACGTATTTCCGTCGTAACGGGCAATTCCTACGTTAGTGGCTACCCAAAGATCATGGTTTCGATCCAGTAGGATATCATTAATATCATTACTGGGGATAGAAGAATTTCCCCGATTAAAATATTGATTAGTTTGGGTGATTAAATCATGTTTAACCAGTCCACCTTTGGTAGCAATCCATAGAATGTTTTTATCCTGAACGACTTTTTTAACCGAACGAGTGCTGGTGTAATTCACCCAGTTGGGATGTTCTTGTGCGCTGGAGAAAAAGAAAGCAAAAAGAAAAATCAGCGTAAAGAATCTTTTCATGACTTTATAGTTTTAGTATACCGCTTCAATTTAAAAAGGATTATAATGATCTGTTTTGTTGCTTTATGTTTTGATGAAGATACAATAAAAAAGCGATATACCTGTAAAAGGCATATCGCTTGACAGAAACTTCGATTATGAAATTTTATTCTTCTTCTTCGATATCGAAGATAAAAGTAAGCTTTCCACACTGTTTAGCTGGAGCGGTATAGTCTCGTTCGAAACGATAGTCTGACGCTACTTTTCTAGCCTTCTTTAAAACAGCATTATTTTTTATCGTAGAGAGTTCTTCGTTCAATTCTGCGAAAACAACTTTCCCACTAGGATTGACACAAAGATTGATAACGATCCTTCCCGTCTCGGTCGTAATTCCTTTTACATCTGCTCTTTTGACTACCCGTCTGCCAAAAATTCCGTCACCAGAAAAGTCCATTCCCTGATCACCTTCGTCGGCTACCCCATCCGTTTTCGAATCGCCGCTTTCTGAACTACCCGTTTTTCCTTCCCCCGCACCGCTGGTACTACCACTGGTTTCTTTACCTGCACCAGAAGAAGAAGTGGTAGTTGCCT
This sequence comes from uncultured Saprospiraceae bacterium, assembly GCA_938015415.1. GTDB lineage: Bacteria > Bacteroidota > Bacteroidia > Chitinophagales > Saprospiraceae > JALZUU01. The sequence continues at coordinate 11,906 of CALLPK010000006.1, read as the reverse complement.
CAGTCGGTTTGTCTGCCGTGGATACTTTTACCGGACTGGTTTTTTTCTTGGGCTTTTTTACTGGAACTTCTGGAACTTCTTCTACAATTTCCGGTGGTGCTTCCACGGGTTTATCCGCTACGGTTGGCTTTGTTTTTACCGGCACCTTGGACTTTTCGTCGGTCAGCACGGGCTTCTTCTTAGCTACGGGAACTGGTTTTGGCTTTGGCTTTGGTATTTCCTTTACCTCTACTTTTTCTACTATTTCTTTAGCCGGGCCGTTAGCTTCTTTACTTACTTTAGTAGAAGATTTTTTAGCAGCGCTTTTAAAGTCTCTAAAGTCGACCACTACTGCTGTCATCTCTGGCTCCGGTGGCGTAATATTCATAAAAGGAAATAAAAGCAACGCTAATAATCCAACGTGAATCATCGTCGTAATTCGCTTGCTACGTCTCTTGCTTTCTTTCGCTTTGATTGTTTCGATGGTACTGGTCATAATAAAGGAGTTTTAATTCTTTCATCCTGATATGGTATATCAGGTCTTTCAATACATCATAGACCCTTGAGCTTGACAAAGGTTAAAGCCAACCCCTATAATTTTAGTTAAAAAATTCTTAAGAAAAAGAAAGTATTTACCCAAAAATACCTCTGAGCTGCGAATACTCGCTCATCCTTTGCGTTTACTCATTTACCCACCCAATAACTGATTTTTACCCTGATCTTGCCAATATATTCACAGAAGTGTGGATAAAAAATTCTTTGCTTTTTGCTATTAGTCGCTGCTATTTACTTTTTTAACCGCATATATCTTCACGTTTGAAGACACGAATAAGGGAAGCAAATAGCCAAAAGCAAATAGCATTTTCAAACCCTTTAAATTTTTTATTATGAATTTATTAAAAGGAAAAATGATGATCGTAATTGCCCTGTTAATGTTTGGACAATTGACGGTTTTTGGACAGCAGTATACCTGTTCTGCTTCGGCGGGCATCTCTTACCTCGTCACTGCGGCCTCTGGTCTGAGTATGCGTGCCGAACCCGATTTACGCTCCGTAAAAATCAAGGCGGTACCCTTTGGAAAAGAGGTAGTAGTCTGTCCCGAATTTGCGGGCCCCGCAGAGCATATCGAAGGGACGGAAGGAACCTGGTTGCGAACCTATTACCGGGGAGAAGAAGGCTACATGTTTAGTGGTTTTATGGAAGCACAGCCGGAGGTAAAAGTAGTGCTGCCCGAAAGTTGGCTGGATGACGGACGCGAAAAAGTATACCAGGGATTGTACCGTACCGAAGCGGGCGATGGTTTTACGGAAGAAAGCTTTGAGGTGCGCTCCGTTAATATGATTACAGATACGGTACAAATTATTGGAGAAGATCCATATACCTACCAACGGATTGCCGTAGACGATCGTCCAGTGTTTTTATTTGCAGGAATCGAGGCGGGGCAAAATCGAAATATAAAAGGTAAGCAACTAGACCATAAATTCCTTTATCCTGGAGAGTCTGTTTCGCTGACGCTTGATAACGGACACTATCATATCTATGCCAAAGGTCGTGTACTGGAAAATAAAACGGGAGAAGATATTAACCCTATTTCCATGATTAAAAATTATGAATTGCACGTACGACGTAGCGGCCACGACGGAGACCGCGAAGATCAGGTAGTTTATAAAATGGATATTCCTTCCTGGTACATGGATGGATATCTTGGCGGTGTATTTATTCACTGGATGGGTGATCTGGATGAAGATGGTGAGTTGGATTTGTTGCTTTCAAAGTCAGAAAATCCAGAATGTTGGGACATTATTTTCTTCTTGTCTTCCAAAGCGGAACATGGTCACTTTTTTAAGCAAGTGACAAAGTATCAAGAATGTGGGGGTTGTTAAGGGCTACTTGTTGCTTGTTGCTTGTTTCACTCGACCGCGATAGAAGCGGGCAAGAAGCAAGAAGCAACCAAGTATAAGATTTGAAGATGATGTTGCTATTGCTGATAAATTTATTTTTAAATCCTGATTCATCTTTTATTAATAAGCACAAGTTTTTATAGATTGTAGGATGGGCCCGTTACCAATTGGTGGCGGGTCTTTTTTGTTGCGGATGAGTTTTATTATTAAGATAAGATTTTGATTTGTATCTTTGGTTTTTTTACAGCTCGTTGTCTGTTAGCTGGTTAGCTTCTCTTTACGTATTTCACGATCGAGGGAAGCCAACCGGCTAATGAGCCAACCAGCCAACCAGCAAAAAAATGGCTTTAATAAAAACAGTACGTAATTGCACACCCGCTTTTGGCAACAATTGTTATTTAGCAGAGAACGCAACTATTGTTGGCGATGTAACGATGGGAAATGATTGTAGTGTTTGGTTTCAGGCAGTGATTCGTGGAGATGTGCATTGGATTAAAATCGGAAATAACGTTAATATACAAGATGGTGCAATTATTCATGCAACCTATCAGAAGGCACCAACGTTGATTGGCAATAATGTTTCCGTTGGACACCGAGCCATTGTACACGGCTGCACAGTCGAAGATAATGTACTGATCGGAATGGGTGCGATTGTAATGGACAAAGCGGTGGTGCAAGCCAACTGCCTGATTGCAGCAGGTGCGGTAGTGAAGGAAAATACAATCTGCGAATCCGGCTATATTTACGCAGGAGTTCCGGCTAAAAAAGTAAAAAAACTTTCTTCGGAAGCTTTCGAAGGAACAGTATTACGAATTGCGGATGCTTATAAAATGTACGCAAGTTGGTTTAAGGACTTGGATTAAAAAATCAAAACGGACTGCTATTTATTCCACGTCCCTTAGTGGCCGTATGATTTGAAGTGTTAATTTTTAGAAAAAGGAGATAAATTTTTTATAAGAGAGGCAGCGTTTTTTTATGGTTCGACGTTTTATTCTTGAATTTTAAAGACGAAGTTTCGTGAGATAGCATATTTTATAATTCCTATTTCGCCCACCTACCGGTTAATTTGAACACCCCCCATTTACAATAATCCCATTAAGATTTATTATCGGATCTTTTAGTTTGCCACGATAATTGTGGACGTTTTATTACCTGATTATACATTGGTATGACAGGAGACCTATAACCTATTTTAAGTCCTGAAAGATCCCAAAACCCGATCCCTTCTTACACGGTCGTTGTCTAGATAACGATGGGTAAGAGGGGTCTTTTTATTTGGAATTATTAATACAAAGAATCTAAACTTACATTTTGGTTTTGTTAAACCAGAGCGGTGATTTATCAGCTGAGTCACCGTTGTAGTTAATGGTGATTTCACTACCGGCTTCGATGGGCAGAATACTTTCGATGACGATAGATTCGTCTTCTTCGATGGCAACAAATTGAGCATTAGGCGTGTAGCTATGATTGTAAAGTGAGCCGTAACCAAGGGCGATGGCGGCCCGCTTTTCGTCCGTTCCCCAAAGAAAATAATAGTCGTGTAAAAAAGTCTCGTGAATCTTTTTCTTATCTACTTCGCTGATAATAATGACGGGACAAACCTCGATAATACTGCCGGCGGGAAGGTCCTCTCCTACGAAAACGCCCCGACCTCCGAGTGGGCTGTGTGTGATGAAGAGGGTAGGGATGTGTTGCATAGTGAATGGTCTGTTTTTTTAATCTAAAGAATTCCTCGGGGCTTGCCCCGAGTGAACACGTTAAAGGGACTAATTAACCGATTAACAGTGTATGGCTTTGCGCGATACCCCGACGGCTCTGCCTCGGGGTAGTTCATTTAAATTTGTCCAGGTACTTAAACAACTTCAAAGTACAAGTAGAACTACAAAGGCTGAAAATGTCTTTTTTACTACATCTCGGTTTAAATATAGTATAATCGATATGTTTTATCAAGTTTTATAAATTTCAAACCTTGACCATACCCCTAATTTCTTCTACCTTTCCTCAAAAAAAATATGTTCTGGAAAAAGAAACCCACTTTTATTGTCCCCGAGTTAAACGACGCTAATTTTAGTGAAACCGTAGTTAATGCCAAGGTTCCTGTGCTGGTAGATTTTTACGCGGATTGGTGCGGACCCTGCAAAGTCCTCGCACCCATCATCGGCGAACTCGCCCGTGACTACGACGGCAGAGCGCTGGTAGTAAAAGTAAATACCCAAAACAATCCAGCCCTAAGCCAGCATTATAAAATCAAATCTATTCCCACCCTTATGGTCTTCAACAAAGGAAATTTTCAGGAACGCTTTCAGGGACTGGTGCCCAAGCCAAATCTGGAAGAAATCCTGGACGAATATATTGCCGGGACCGATGAAGAGGGACGATTGGTGGAGGAATAAGCAAATCCAACCTGTCAGACAGCAGGGGATGGTAGTGAATTAGAATTTGAATGGGAATTAGAACAGAACGATCAACTTGGACATCTAGAATATTGTCAAATAAAAAGAACCTCACAAATAGAATCCTTACTCAGTAATAGAGCCCATTTCCATTTCTTTGGTAAATTTGCTAAACGATCCCATTTCGCATGTTGTTAAAATAAAATAACTATTGAATCCTGCCGTTAACAATCCCGCTGAAAAATCTACCGTTGCCATCACTGGTAGTGAGCGGGGATTGTGGTCTGTATTACGACGGCGAAGAGCCACCCGCTGGTCTGTTTATATCTTGTTCTTTTTGTTGTTTATCGCGGTGACTGCCGATTTTTTGGCCAACGAAAAACCACTGTATTGCAAGATTGCGGGAGAGACCCATTTTCCAGTTTTAAAAGATTATGCGGTGGCTTTAAATTTAGCTTCCTGGGACGCGAAATATATTCGCACAGAGTGGTCAGAACATGACTACGAAGCATTGTGGATGCCGTTGATTCCATATTCGCCAACTACGATGGATCGAAAGAATGCTCGCTTTAAAAGTCCCTTTTCAGAACAGGATATTACATCGCTGCGGTACCGACACTGGCTGGGTACGGATAAATTAGGTCGGGACGTGATGGCCGGGATGATCTACGGTACGAGAGTGGCTATGCTGGTAGGAATATTATCTATGTTGGTGGCAGGATTTATCGGGTTATTGCTGGGAAGTATTGCTGGGTATTTTGGTAATGAAAAATTGAAAGTTTCCATTTTAAAAATAGTCTTACTAGTTCCTGGAATTATTTTAGGAATATTCTATGGGTTTATTGCCCGCAGATATGCGCTCGCAGAAGGTGCTTTTGGCTGGGAAATAGGAAAAGGATTGGTACTTTTTTCAGGCGTTGTTTTAGTTTTTTATCTATTGGCAACGTTGCTGGAGAAGCTATCTTTTTTGAATAAAAAAATTACGTTGCCAGTAGATGGAATGGTGATGCGAACGATTGAAGTATTTAATTCTATTCCAGGGTTATTTATATTATTGGCCATACTCTCAATTGTAGAAAGTAAATCTGTTTTAAATATTATTTTTATTATTGGATTTCTCGGCTGGACAATGACCGCCCGGTTTGTGAGAGCATCGTTTTTACGGATCAGAAATATGCCCTACGTACAAGCAGCTCAGTCTCTAGGATTTTCTTCGTGGCGAGTGATCTGGCAACATGCCTTACCAAATGCGATGACGCCCGTTTATATTACGATTGCTTTTGGAATGGCGGGGGCTATTTTAGCAGAAGCGACTTTATCTTTTTTAGGAATTGGAGTCGCGTTTGATTCGTTTACCTGGGGGAAAATGCTGAGTATTGCTCGGGGTAATTTCTCGGCCTGGTGGATGGTGGTATTTCCTGGGATCGGAATATTTGTGACCGTTACCATTTTTAATCTGATTGGAGATGGATTGCGGAGATAAAAAAGTTAGTCAGTGGGAAACGATTCTTTTAGGATTTGAGGTGCGGGTGCAAAAGACAAACTAAATATTTCCACAATTGACTGCTTTTTAACGTGAAATTCAGTACCTCCACCTTTAATTTTTCCGCATTTTTTTCGGAAATAAATTTGATTTTCCTCTCTTTTTTCCTGGTTTCTTATCCTTATTGGTGTAATCGTTATACGGACAACCCGTTTTCTTACTACAGGAACTAGCAGTAGTACCCACAAGTGAAAGAGTAGCACAGACAAGTAATAATTGTAAAATCTTTTTCATAATAATTTAATCAAAAGTTAATATGTTAGCTTTATTTGAAACTCAAAATACATAAAACCCGTAAGATAAACTAACAACGAACAAAAGGCAGGCTTTTATACTTAATAAAGGCATAAAGTCTGCCAATATTTACCCAACACTTAAACAGAAAGAAATGAATAAAGGAGAACTCATCACGAGGGTCGCCGAAAATGCCGATTTAACCATCGTGCAGGCCACAGAAGTTGTAAACACGCTGCTTTATACTATTGGCGATTCCCTACGGGACGGCAAAAAAGTGTCTTTGTTTGGTTTCGGCACCTTTACGGCTAAAGAACGTAAGTCCAGACCCGGGCGTAACCCCAAAACTGGCGAACAGATCATTATTCCCGCTAAAAACGTCGTAAAGTTTAAACCAGGAAAAGAACTCGAAGAAATATTAAATTAGGGCCTTTCACAGGCCGTTGAAGAAACCTTTACAAACCAGAATAATGATATGTTTGGTGATGCTAACTTTTTGTAGCATCACCTTTTTTTGTGTTGACTTAAAATAAAAAAAACAATTAATAGGTATTTTTATGGCTTCTTTTTATTTTAAGTATGATGTATTTAAAAAATAATTGTATATTTAGTTTAGAATTTATTTTTTAACACACTAAAATTTCCCTTTTATTAAATTCTCTCTATCTCTCTCTCTGCTTTTATTTCTGCTAATCGGGTGTCAAAAAGAAGAAATCAAAACTTTGACAAAAGAAAATGATCCTTTGAACTCCAGTACGCCAGCTGGAGTAAGAGCTTACGAACAAGATGTTTGTGGACTCGTTGAAAAATTCTGTAGTGAAAAGCGGAAATCGGTACCCGCAAGTATTCAAGATGACATAATTAATTTACGAATCAATAACATATCTTACCAGGCTTTTCCAATAAAAATCTACGACGGGAGTGTTGGTATTTTCGTGATTGAAGGAGATAATGCTTACGTTTTACACGAAAACAACAACCCTAAGCTAAGTCAGAAAAATACTGCTCATAATCTTCCAAAAGAATTGGGAATTCTACTCTCCACCGATTACCAGAACAACTATGACAAAGGTAATATCTATTCTCGCATTGAACAAAAAACCGGTAAATCTTTTGTGACCAATGCTAGTGGTCACAAAGAAATGGACATATCCGATACGCCCGAAAGTGTACTGAGTAGCTTTCAGGCAGTTTTCTATTGTAATTTTACTTTAGTATCTAAAGTAGAAGATTTCTTAGAAGTTTTCTATGGTAGCTCTAATGATCAAAATATGTATGATGTTATTGAAGCCGCTTTTACAAATGCAGGATGTCCGGCGGCTTATCCTGACTATTATAACGGAGGAAGTACAGGTGAATTTTACAGATGTAGTAATACGTGTATTGATCCAAGATGTTTGGTAGACTATTTACTGGCGTTGGATGAAGGATTATCTGAGGAACAAAAACATCTTATAATAGCTAGATATTTGAGTGAAACCATGGAACTTACTAACGACGAACAAGACTGGTTAGAAGGAACCGAAAATATTACATTTGCCAGATCGATTTACGACGGCTTTGCAGTTGACCGAAATGTTAATCGGTGTACTGGTACAGATTGTGGTATTCTGGGAGGATACCACGAAGCTATTATTCAAAGAAGGGCAGGGGAAATTCTAACAAGTCAGGAAACGGAAGGGTTATTAGATTTCTTTTCGGTAATGCGTTGTAATGATGGGGAGATATATTCCTGTTTCCGGGAGGCGCAGCAAAATCCGGAGAGTGAGGTGGCTACGTTTTTAAATGAAATAAAAGAATTATCATTTGCAAACCCACGAATGTTGGTAGATGGCTGTGATGATTTAGATGAGTATGCAGAAAGATGGGCAAATTTAGCAACATTTGATGCGCTTAGTGTACCTGGAATAGAAGAGAGACTGGAAGAGTTGGATGAAGATGGTGAATATTGGATTCAGACATTAGAAAATGCAATGACACCAAGATTTTGGTGGGTACAGCCTGTAGCAAATATGGATTTTTTTGGGGTGACGATTGAATCACTTCCAACGGATCCTTCTACTGGAATGGCCTTTACTAGCCCTGAGGTATTTTTTGATTTTATTCAAAGAAATTTTGCTACTACTGCTTTTTACGGAGAAAATAGTCCTTGCTCTATTGAGGGTCCTGTTTCTCAGTATTTTGAATACAATTTTATTGATGATTTTAATACTTGGATTTCAGATGACCCAATATCTACCGTGTTTACTATACATCTACCAGATGATGGAAGTGTGATTTGTACCGATTTTGAGTATGGTAAAAGATTTCAATTTTCTACCCTGAATGCCCCTGGGTGGCTTGAAGGTGACTCTTGGGATGGATTTCACCCAGTTAGTGGAAATAGAGAATTTGGAATAATTGACAATAATGACGGAACAATTGAGTTTTATACATCAGCAGTTGATAGAGCTACACTTCCTTATCATGTTCTTTTTCAAGGAGCTTCGTATGGAATGGCAGATGAATTCTGGGACTGCCTTTTAGATACAATAAAAGATTTTGTGAATGATAATGATGGTGTTGCTTCCGATAATTACAATTGCACAATTGTAAGACCATTATGGCAAGAATTAAAAGATGTGCTTAAAGGTGGTTGTGAAGGTCTAACAGGTGGTTTAGAAAATTTTCCATGTGAATCTTCTTCAGCATGTTTATAATGTCTATTATCACATTTATTTTAAGGATAGAGATCATAATGAATTTGTTTGGTGCTATTTCTTATATATTATATCTTTTTGGGGTTAACATAACAGAAGATATTTATTTTTTGTTTTGGTTTATAGGTATGACCAATCTTATAAATTTAATAGTTTTATTTGCTTTTGCTATTTTATTTTTTATTATTAAAGTAAATACTAAAAAATGGATCCTATTGATATGGAACTTCATTTTATCTTTCATTAATATAGCTTTTGTAGCTCTGATTTAAGCTTTGATCAAAGAAATCTAATACCCACACATGATTTTCTTCACAAAAAAACATTTCTTACGAGCATCCTGGTTTTACTGGGATGCTCATAGTTTTTTGACAAACCTCAAACGAATTGACTGACCTCCGTTGTACGAAAGTATTATATTGATTGAGTAAATTTAGAAAAAAAAGGCAAATTCTAACTTGATAGAATTTGCCTTTTCTCCCAGTATTACAATATTTTCGATTCAACACCCTGTCTGCGTTCGCAAGAAGTCAGGCTCAACAAGCAAAGCGACTCAACCCTTATAAAATAACCATTTCCCCAATTCCTTAAACGACGCTTTCTTCCCATACATCAAAATTCCAATTCGGTAAATTCTGGCGGACAACCAAACGAAAAATAAAGAAGTAATAATCAGTACCAGCATCGACACAATGACTTCCCACAGCGGCGGACTAAACGCCAGCCGCGAAGGCATCACAATCGGTGAGAAAAACGGAAAGATAGAAGACCAGGTCGCCAGACTGCTTTGCGGTGCTTTAATCACCACCATCATGATGTATAAGGCTAAAATAACCGGAATCGTAATTGGTATAGTCAACGATTGCCCTTCTCCCAAGTCGTCGCCAATGGCCGAACCTACCGCCGCAAACAAAGAAGCGTAGAGGAAATAACCTCCGAGGAAGTAGAAAAGGAAAAGCGGAAAAATAGCCCACCAATTGAGTGCTTTTATTTCCGCCATAATCTGAGCAGCCATCGCCTGCATATCGTCCGGATCTATTTGTGAAGCCGCGGCACTCATGTCCGACGAACTTTCCAGATCAAACCCAAATACGCCCTGTACTACCATCGAAATGATCGGAATCAGAATCGCCCAGATAATCAGCTGGGTTAATCCGACTCCCCCTACGCCGATGATTTTTCCCATCATCAGCTGGAAAGGTTTGACGCTGGAAATCATGACTTCTACGATCCGGCTGGTCTTTTCTTCCATGACCGAACGCATCACCATACTTCCGTAAAAAAAGACGACGAAGTACATGATAAAACCCATGACGCCGCCAATTGCTGCCCCTACTCCGGCCGCCATCGGGGAGGTGTCTGCCTTGGAGTCGTCGATAGGTTCAGGATTGATGGATACTTTGGTGTCCAGAGATTCGAGTTCTTTGGCGTCCAGATTAAGGGCCGTAATTTTATATTTACGAATGCTTTTTTGCAATTTATTTTCCACCATAAAACGCATATCCAGACCCAACGGATCATCCGAATAATAGAACACAGTGAGTCGGGTATCCTGAAGGTTTTTTAGGGGGGGAATGACCATGATCGCATCGTAATTTTTTTCGACGTAGGTCTTTTTCATTTCTTCCAGTGACGCATCTTCAAATTTAAAAATTAAATTGTCCTCGTCGCTGATCGCACCAAGGATATCTTCTTTGTCTATGATGGCAATTCGCTTCAAATCATCGCTTTCATAGCGAAAGATAAAACCAACGACTACCGCAAATAAACCAAAGGCCAGCGGTGTCAGAATGGTCGTCAAAATAAAAGAGCGTTTTTTTACCCGGGTTAAATATTCCCGTTGGACGATGAGCCAGAGTTTGTTCATAATGTTTTTTATTTTGTTTATGTTGGTTATTTGATGGTTTAATCAATATTCAATGAAACCAACGACTGATTAACCGATAACTAATCAACTGATAATCGATTAACCAACAATTTACTGCTAAGATTCGGCGATATTAACGGCACCTACTTTGCGAATAAAAATTTCGTTCAGGGTTGGAAGGATTTCGTTAAAACTTTGAATTCTGATATTATTCCGTAGCAGATAATTTAAAAAATCATTAGAAGATTCTTCTTCCCGCAATTGAATAATTACACTGCCCGGCGATTCCTTTACCACATTGCCATGATCATTAAAATCAGAGGGAAGCGTCCCTTCGTATTTAAATTCAAATTTATTTTCCTTATACTGATCTTTGACATCTTTGACCGTTCCCTGTAACACATTTTTACCTTGATTGATCAATAAAATATGTTCGCAAATTTCTTCTACCTGTTCCATTCGGTGGGTAGAAAAAATAATACTGACGCCTTGTTTTTTCATTTCGTAAATCTCATCTTTAATCAAATTGGCGTTGATCGGGTCGAGGCCGGAAAATGGTTCGTCGAGAATCAGAAGTTTTGGTTTGTGAATAACGGTAGAAATAAACTGGATTTTTTGCTGCATCCCCTTGGAAAGCTCCTCTACCTTTTTATCCCACCAATCCTGAATACTAAATTTTTCAAACCAGTGGTCAATAGCCTGCTTGGCATCGGCCTTGGATAACCCCTTGAGTTGAGCCAGATACATCAGGTGGTCGCCCACCCCCATTTTTTTGTAAAGCCCTCGTTCTTCGGGCATATAACCAATCTGCGACGGATGAGAGCTATTTAGCGGCTCTCCGTTAAGGAATACGGCGCCCGAATCTGCCTGGGTAATCGTGGTGATGATTCGAATGATAGAGCTTTTTCCAGCTCCATTAGGACCCAATAGACCAAATATACACCCTTCGGGCATATCAAAACTAATATCATTAACGGCGATATGATCCTGATAAGTCTTGACGACATTTTTTAAACTGAGTATATTCATTTTTTTGTTGAATTATTGTTGAGCCTGCTCTAAAAACTAGAAAAATAAATTCCTTAAATCTTATTAAATAAAAATAATATGCATATTTGCTTTGCGATAAAAGATATACACGTTAAAGAATCTCTGCGTTTTCTATGGTTAAGTCAAGGATATGTGCATATTTTTTTCATACATAACTTGATTTCTCACGACGGCAAAAATACGGAGGATAATTTTATTTCTCATGGCATTAATTACGCTGAGATGATTTTTACCCTGTTG
>CALLPK010000005.1 GCA_938015415.1 uncultured Saprospiraceae bacterium | reverse complement strand
TTTTGACCAAAGGCGGGTTGTGGATCATTCCAGTTGGTGGCTGCCAGACCGAGATAACGATTGGTTTGGTCATTTAAATATTTTACGTAAAAATTAAGTTGTCCTTCCGGGTAGGTTTTTGAAATGTTGGCTTTCAACTGTCCACCTTTGGCCCACGGGTAGTCTGTATTTCGGGGTCCCTGATCGTAGCGGTAAAATCCACCGATGTTATAGGCCCAGTTTTTCTTGCCCAGCAGGCCACTAAAATTTCCGTCTAAACGCCCCAGCAAATTGTTATCTCCCTGAAGACCAACGGTTGTTTCCAGTTGATTAATACGGTTACTATTTCCTTTTTTAGAAATAAAATTAAAAATACCACCTGGTGCGTTGATTCCTGTGATCGCGGCACTACCTCCTCGAATTGCTTCTACTCGCTGGGTCGTCAAATCTGCCCGGTGAAATAAATCAGGGCTATAATATGCGTACTGTACCAACGTTACTGGCAGGCCATCTTCTTGCAAGGAGACATAGTACCAGCCCAGATCATCCTCAGCAGAGGAAGCAACGCCACGTGTATAGACTCTGGTATACGTTTCTCCAGCACTGGCATCTACGTAAACTCCTGGAATCGCTTTGAGTAGATCGGCGGTACCCCGGGCGTTGCGGATGCTAATATCTTTGGTTGATAGGGTCGTAATCGAAACGGGAGCGTTAAGTTTTGTATCGGCCTGATAAGTACCCGTAACGATGACACTCTGTAAGTCGAGTGGGTCTGGAGTGAGTGTCAAATTTAGCGAGAGGTCGGTACCGTCTACGTTAAGTGTATCCGTATAGGTCGCGTAACCAATCTGATATATTTCCAGAATCTGGTTTCCACCGGGTAAATCCTTGATAAAAAACTTGCCGTTCGAATCAGAGACGGTAGCGATGCTACTGCCCTGTACTTGTACTACTACATTTTCGATACCTTCCCCGTTTTGAGTGGTAATAATTCCTGAAACAGACTGCGCGGGAAGTTGGAAATGGACGATCAATAATAAACAAATAAATAGTAACCGATTCGATGAGTGCATTGACGCTTTGTTAGATGGATAAAATTTTACAAGATACGTAAAGTAGCGCAAATATAGCGCGCGATGAAGGGAAATTGTTGGATAGATTGGTGATTGAAAAAGTACGGCCTTTTTTATTATCTTAATATTTAATAGGAATGATATTTTGAAATAAGTTCTTAAAACTTTTAAAAACAACCGAGTATGGTAAGATGGGGGATCATTATTACACTGTTCTTTTTACTCACTCTTTTAACCCAAATTGGTGGTCTGGTAATGTTACTGGCCATGCTGCTGGCTCGTATTTTTGGATGGCAAAGGCGTTGGAAAAAACTATTATTATCGTTAAGCCTCTATTTAATCATCATTTTTGGGATCATCCCGAAAATTGCGCCCATCTTTGGTCGGGAGCCCGTGCAGCACACGGAGGGAATTAGGCCCGCCACCTGGTTTACTGTTTTAACCAACAGAAATTACGTTCGACCAACGGTGAATAACTTGTTGAAAAAATCTGCAAGAGAAATAAAATCTCATGGTATCAAAATAATTTATCTGGATGCTAACTTTCCATTTATTAACGGTTTTCCATTATTACCCCATCTAAGCCACGATGATGGTCGAAAACTTGACTTGGCTTTGGTTTATGAAAATAAAAATGGAATCATTATTCCAACCCAAAAATCCCGTACGGGGTATGGTGTTTATGTAGATCCAGGAGCCGGAGAGATAGACCAAATCCAGAAATGTAAACGTGCAGGCTATTACCAGTATGATTATTCAAAATATTTTAGCTTTGGTGCCGTCAATAAAAATGTTAAATTCTCTGAAAAAGGAACCAAATTCTTAATCGAAGCATTATTGGAAAATCTAGAAATTCAAAAAATATTTATTGAGCCTCATCTTAAATCCCGACTAAAGCTAACGGATAATCGAATCCGATTTCACGGTTGCCAGGCCGTTCGTCACGATGATCATATTCATTTGCAGATCCATCCATAAGTTTTTATAAATTTTCTGACTCATTACTTGATTATTTTAAATCCTTAAAAAAATCTTAAAACCGGCTTTTTGGAATAGCAATTGTATGGTTAAAGGTAACCACAAGACCAATTCTTATTAATACTTAAACGCTAGAGAAAATGAAGTCGAAGTACTTTTACACCCTAATCTTACTGATCATTGCCCAATTATCCACGGCACAATCCGAAAAGATCCATTCCGCAAGAATTTCCATTACATCTAAAGCAACCTTGAATTCCCAAACTACTTACCAGCGTTTGTTGGGAGAAGAGGCGAAAGCATTTGATTTAGGCGATTATCTGCGCAAGCACGGAGATCAAGCGGATATAAAAATCAGAGGAACCATCGTTCGGGATACCGAAGTTGTTCGGGTATCTTTTAATAAAGAAGACTGGGACGGTGAATGCTATGATTTTTGTGAAAAAACAACAGAAGTAAAAAAATTACCCTTAATGGGGGTGGCTACTATTCCCGCGGAAGAGATTGCTGGCGTGGAAGTACAAAGAACCATTGACGGTTCGGCCGCTGCTGAAACTGGAATTTTACCCGGTGATATTATTACCAATATCGAAGGCGAAACGGTGTACTCCGGTTGTGATTTGCATACGACGATTAATGCTTACGAAGCGGGTGATGCGCTGGATGTAGATATTATACGAAACGGAAGAGCGGAGTTGCTATCGGTCGTTTTGGGTTATAAAATTCAAAAAAGTACCGTTTGGATGACTTGCTGTGATGGTACTAATACGGAATTACCATTAACTATTGCTACGGATGATTTACTGCCGGGTGAACTGGAAGTATTTCCTAACCCAACCACGGGAATTACACAGGTGAAATACAATTCTGAAATGGATGGAAGTTTTTCTCTACGGCTTACGGATGTGGCGGGAAGATTAATCTATAAAAAATCAGAAGAAGCATTTAACGGTCACTTTGACCAAGCGATTGATCTGACGGGAAAGGCTGCTGGAATTTATTTCTTGCAAATTGTACACGGAGGTGAAAGTCGTACCGAGAAAGTGATTTTACAAAGTGCGAAATAATATTGAATGGTTGAATCTTTCACGCGCAGCTGCGTGAAAGGCAGGTTATTGACTTGCGAAACAACGAATACCATTTATTTTTACGTTTCAAATTTTTAAAAATAAAAAAGGCCAACTTGATTTAACATCAGGTTGGCCCTTTTTCGTAAAGATAAGGCAGGTCTTGTCTTCCTGCTTACGTACGATTTCCGTTGAGTACGATTCTTTCACTGTAGGATTTATTATCTTGAATAATTGTAATATTATAAATCCCGGAAGGATAGTTTGAAAGATTAATCCGGTCGTTATATTCTCCGGAGAAATCCTGTAACTTTTCGGTCATTAAGATTTTACCTAGCGAGTTGGTTAGGCGAACGGTAGTTGGAACAGGTTCGCCTTTAAACTGAAGTGTAACGCTACCTGAGGTAGGATTTGGAAAAGCGGTGATAGATTCTAGTTGTAAATCATTTATTATGGTGGACTTTTCTGCCGGAGCAATATTGATAATGTCTTCTTCCTCTTCAATGGTAGTGGTTGTTTCACAAGCTTTAAATTGCGCTTCTACCTCGTATTCCTGACCATCGCGCAAGTAGCCAATGGTAAAATAATCACCTGCTTCGTGCAGGTCACGCAGGCGAACAATTTCGGCTTGAGTGGTGACGGAAGTCCCGTCAATAGACGTAATACGATCTCCTTTTTGCAGCGCAACTTCCGAAGCGGGAGTATCTTCAACAATACGGTGTACGGGTACGCCGTTTTCTCCTCTGACACTCAAGGTTACCCCAATAAAAGGTTTGCAAGGATCCATCTTGTAGTAACTACGATCGGAAGGAGCAGTATAATTGTAGGCATAGCGATTTTTTCTTTCGGGTCGGATATGACCTTTTAAAGTGACTTCTGACTGGAAATATTTCGTGCCACGCTGGTAATCTACTTTTACAGCATCGTCAATTTTATAACCTCGCATGGCGGCCGTTAGTGCCGAATAACCGTTGGTTTTTGTACCATTAATAGCCAGGATAATATCTCCGGCTTCCATACCTATTTTTTCGGCAGCACCCCCTTTGACGACGGAATTGATTCGGATTCCTTCTTCAAGATCGGTATGGGTATCGAGGTAAACGCCGAGTTTGCCACGGTTGTCGGCTGACTGTCTGTTTGACTTAGTATCACAACCGGACTTACCAAACATAAAACGATCCATTTTGGACATGCTATTATTCAATAAATCGGTTTGGTCATCTTCGATTATTTCGATGTTGATCTCGTTGCCGGGAATATCGCTGATAAATTCATCTACGTTAAATCCGTTGGTATCGTCTACCTGCTTGACGATTTTCTCGGTAACGGAGACGCCTTCGTCGTCTACGTATTTTTTAATAATAGTGATGGTTTTTCCATCAGTCTCTACGTTGATTTCTTGTTGTGCTTGCAGGTGATGCATACCGGTACAAAGTAGCATGACCATCACGAAAGAGAATAGATTGAGTTTTACTGCTTTCATAATTTTAAAATTTTATAGGTGTTTGATAAATAAAGATCGAAACCTGATGAATTATATATTGAAAATTATTTCTTGGGATAATATTGTTTTATTCTTTGGCTTATTTATAAATCATAATTCGAATAATAAATATAAATATACGTTTTAATTTTTACTTTTCACTACTTTTAATTTACTCTTTTCTGAAAGAGGAGAACCAGATAGCTCACCGTATAATTGCTTGTATTTTTGGTGCAGGGCGTCAGATTGTGTTTTACGATTTACTTTCAGTTTTTTTCCGGTGAGTTCAAAGGCATAATTATCGCGGGAGTCAATCAGGCCGTCGGCGAGTAACTGATCTTCGATAGCGGTATTAATTTCATTACTTGCGCGACCTATATTTTTTGCAATAATTTGATTTGAAGCACCAGCTGCGTCCTCTATACTTTCCTGCAGTTCGATACTCACTCTTTCCATATCTTCGCGTTTTTCCGCCATTTTTTCTTGGTGCTCTTCCATTCTAATTCGGTGTTCTTCCATTTTTTTATGATGTTTCTCCATTATTTCTTCTCGTTTTTCCGCCATTTTTAGGTGATGCTTTTCGATCTCTTCGTGGTGTTCTTCCATTCTTTTACGATGTCTTTCTATCTCTATTTCTATTGATTTAATTCTATCTTTTTCATCTTCGCTCATCATAACTTCTGAATCATCTTCGTAAATGGTAACGACGCGATCACCATCTATAATAATCTCTTTGACTTTGGTCGGCGGTGTTGGTGCTTCCGGAGCGGCACCTGGAGCCGGTGGGGGAGCGGGTGCTTCTACCATCATATCAGGAGGCGTGGGAGGTGTTGGAATGTTTTCAAATTCTACTATTAATTCCTGGACCAATTTATCATGTTGATCGTACTCTTCTGCGGGTATTTCTTTACCATCAATTTTTAAATTTAAAATTTGCCCGTCCTCCATGGTTATTTCAATGGCTCGGCCGTTTTCCGTTTTAATGATTCTTTGGCGATCCTGCTTTTTGGCTGGAATGGTATCCAGAATGATTATTTGGGGACGAATATTTAGCGCAGGCAAATGATTAGCTTCCACTAAAACGACTGGATTGCTTAAAGTTTCCAGACTTGTACTAATGGCTCGATGAGCTTCTATATTGTCAAGAGGAGTGGTAGCGCCGACGGAAAGTATTGCAATCGTGAGTAGTAAAAAAGTAGTAGTCATTAACTTTTCCATGATATTGGATTTGTTTTGTGGTTGATTTAAAATACGGCGAACGCGGTGTAGAAGCTGTTTCTTTTTACTAGAAAATGAAAGGGCGAGTCCCGGTAGTCGAGCGGCTTGGTGTGCCTCTTCGAGTTTGTATAATGCGCGGGCGTAGGCCAATGGTTTTTTGCAAAGATAAAGCGCCAGATCATCACAACAGTTTTCTCGTTCGCTACGGATCGTGGCGGCTATCAGCCAAACGCCGGGATGATAATAAAAAAGTATTTCTACGAAAGTAAAAAAGATATTCATTGAGAAATCTCGACGAATGATATGCGCTAGTTCGTGGGCAAGCACGGCTTCCACCTCTTCTTCCGTCAATAAATTGATGGTACCGATGGGAATCAAAATGAGTGGTTTTAAATGTCCCAGCAAAATCGGAACTTTTACCAGTGCTGACTCCATCACCTTAACCGACCGTTGTAAAGGAGATCGTCGGATTAATTGATTTAGCTTATTTTGTAATTGCGCATCTGCTGGAAAATTACCCTGATGTCGCAGTTGTCGCAGCTGAATAAAACCTCCTGTCATTCTAACCACAAAAAACAAGAATCCGATCAACCATACATTTACAATTAATGGTAATTGCTGGTCAAAAAAAGTGATAATGTTCTGAAAATTACTTTGTAGAAAGTTATGTTCCTCATTTGTGATGACCACGGAGGGATTGGCGCAGTCACTCATTAGGGTAGCGGTTATTTCCACCATATTCGAATCCTGATCCAGATAAATAATAAACGTAGCCAGTGCCATCATCAGCATGGTAAACATCGCTCCGCAAGCGACCTCGTAACGAAATCGTGCTGATCGTTTTTCTAGAGCCATCATCAATATAGATAGCAGCACCGCTAATAATGTACCCTGCCAAAGAGAATGAATCACGGTCCAGCCCAGTGAATATAAAACCGTATCGGAAAAAAATTGCGTAATGAATTCCATAATTTATCCTTTTTCGATTTTTTCGATTAATGCTTTGATTTCGTCCAGTTCTTCCTGCGAGGTTTGGTGATTTCCCAGCGCTTGCATGACCAGACTCGTAGCGGAACCTTGAAAAGCAGCATCCACAAATTTTTTCAATAAGGCTTTTTGGGTATCACCTTGTACGGCTTCCGCCAGATATACGTGGGTACGGCTTTCGGTATTACGACTGAGTAATTTTTTTTCGGTCATGATTTGCATCAACTTTAGCGTAGTCGTATAGCCGATCTCTTTTTCCTGTTGCTCATTTAACTTTTCATTTATAAAACGAACCGTACTTGGTCCCGCTTCCCAAAGAATTTGTAAAATTTCTAGTTCTGCGTCCGTAGGTTGGGGTAAATTTGATTTTTTACTCATCTGAAAATGATCTGAATTTTAATTACGAATGATTTCGTATACAATGATATACGAAAAGTTTCGTAAATGCAAATTATTTCCTACTTAGTTTGTAGTTTTACCAGGTGAAATGGTTATTAAATATAAAGTCGGTGGTGTTTTTAGGAATGTTTATCCTTCCCGTTGTATTGTCTGCTCAAAAAGACAAGCCTAAAACCATAAGGTTGCCTGACGTACTGAGAGAAGTATCCGGATTGTGGGCAGCGAGTTCGGATTCTCTGTGGTGGCAGAACGACGGAGGACATACGCCCACGCTGTACTGCACAGATTTATCGGGTAATATATTGGATACTGTGCCTTTTAAATTCATCAAAAATATTGACTGGGAAGATTTGACGGCCGATGATCGGGGACGTATTTATATCGGAGATTTTGGTAATAATCTAAATCGGCGAAAAAATCTGAAAATATATATTTACCAACCGGGGTCTGGAAAGATTGACTCTATTCAGTTTAATTATCAGGAACAAACTGCTTTTCCACCAGATCAGGCCGGTCAGGGATTTGACATGGAAGCCTTTTTTTACCATCAGGATTCTTTGCATTTATTTTCGAAAAATCGGGCGAAATATGGTAATTACTTAACCCGACATTATGTGTTGCCCACCCGCCCCGGCAATTATACCATTCGAGCGGTAGATAGTTTAATTCTTAAAAGAAAATTAATTACGGGTGCCTGTATCAGTCCTGATGGAAAAACGGTAGCGATGACGGCCTACAATTATGGACGATTTTTAGGGATCTTTCCGTGGGTGAAGAATAAGGTTTTTTTCTTTAGTGAATTTGAGGGGAATCGTTTTTTTCGAGGTAAGATACGTAAGCGGAGGGCGCCGGGGTTTATTTTTCCAAAACAATACGAGGCGGTAGATTTTTTGGACGATCAAACCTTGTACCTGGCGACCGAACGAATATTTTTTTTAAAACAAAAAGCTAAACGGAAGAGGGTAGGCAGGCGATAAGCAATCTTCAATCGGCGAGGGCTTTCGATAGGCTCATGATAGACGAATAATTGGCTTTCTTTTGGCGTATGATTGAGGATTGACTGTTTAAAAGAGAGCTTTCATAGATTAAGGCTCTTTATTGAAATTGTTATTGAGGTTGCCATTGAATCTCTTATTTCTTCTTCGTAATATAAACTCCCACTAAAATAAAAATCATCCCTATCAGATGATACCACGTGATGGGTTCTCCGTCTTTGACGCCCCATAAAATTGCGACAATTGGAATAAAATAACTGACCATGGACGCAAAGATGGCACTCGTTCGTTGCACTAATTTAAAGAAGATGACCGAAGCAATGACCGTCCCGAATACCGCCAGAATAACGATGGCCAGCAAAGAAGACCAGCCCGCTTCGTGCGTTGTTAACGTTCCCAAAAAATCAGCGTACCACAAATAAAGAAAGGCTGGTAAGGTTACAATGGTAAAGGCAGCCGAACTCAAAGTAATCGAATTCATATCCTGAAATTCTGCCTTAACGGTATTTACACTTAGTGCGTAAAAAAAACAGCCAGCTACGACTAAAAATCCGTATCGAAGATCACCTTCCATGCCGGCCTGATTGCCGAACAAAATTAAAAACATCGCTCCACCCAATCCGATTAATACCCCTAAATACTTCGTCCATCCCGCAGACATCTTAAAAAATAAAACTCCTAAAACTAACGTAAATAAAGGCGTCAGTGAGCTCAAAACCCCCGCCATCGAACTGTTGATCTCGGTCTGGGCAAAGGAAAATAAAAAGGCCGGAATAAAACTACCCGTCAACCCTACTACGGCGAGCGACTTAAACTTAGACCAGTCTATCTGACGGAAACGCATCAGGAAAAAGGGTAGAAAGGTAAGAGAAGAAATGGCAATCCGGAGGCAGGCAACTTGAGGTGGAGTATAGGCTATTAATCCTTTTTTGATTAGAATATAAGAACTTCCCCAGACGAGACTGAGTAGTAATAACAGAAAATAATTGAGCCATTCGGCGTTGCGTACTTTGACCACAAAATTAAATTAGGAAAGTGTTGAACTTGTGCTGTCATTCAACTGGACAAGTCTTTTAAAGATGGACAAAGATAGCCAAAAAGCCCATCTTCTGGTGGTCTAAATTTTCTTAAGAAATGAAGACTAAATAAGTTAGTTCAAGAGGGGAAATATGCTATGGCTAAACAAGGCATTTTTTGAAGATATCCCTTTCTACAAGACAAGCAGGCTTGTTGACTGACTGATCAAAATAACGCTGGATAGTCATAGCAGATGCACCCAATCGTGTCTCGGCTGCAAACCGAGATCACCAATCCGCATATCTGTAAATCAATAAGTCTGCACGTTATTCCCGGACAACCCTCAAGGTCTTTACCGCTGTACCCACTTGCACGCGCACAAAATAAATTCCGCTAGTTAAATCATTTCCAGCGACCGGAATTTCGTGCATACCTTGACTCAGCGAACGATTCGTAACCGACTTTACCATCTTTCCCATTACGTCCGCTACATCGATTCGGATTGTTTCTGTACGATCCGTTGTTATTCTTACAGTAAACTGACTGCGGAATGGATTTGGATAACTGTTGACCGTGATGTTTGGTGTTGGTTCGACGTGTTGTGTACTAGTGGTATTACAAGCATTGATAATCGGAATATGCTGGAAGTCTTCAAAAAGATAAGTTCTGACATCTGATTCAGATACGCCAAACCAGTCCATCATCACCGATCCATAAACGGATTTAAAATCGTATTGCATGGCTACTCCTTCCTCAATGTCTACGTTCGTTCCGATCTCCGGGTTGCTACCAATCACTCCCGCGTTGATACAGCTTCCGAAGATCATCATCGGGGCTGCGGTACCGTGATCCGTTCCCATTCCGGCGTTAGAAATAATCTTTCTGCCAAATTCAGAAAAAGTCATTCCGAGCACCCGCTGATCTATGTTTAAAGCTTTTAAATCTTCCTGAAAAGCATAGATGGCATCCGATAAATCTTTCAATAAATTTGCGTGATTACCAACCGTAGTATTTCCTTCTACTACCTGATCTGCGTGGGTATCGTAGCCACCCTGACGAATCACAAATACTTTTGTTTGTAATCCACCCGAGATCATTTGTGCGATTGTTTTGAGCCGCTGAGCAATACTATTATCTGGATATTCAACGATAGAATTTCCACTATCTACGGCGTTGACAATTCGTTCTGCGTAGGCATTACTTTTCTTAAAAGTATCTACGACATAACCCAATTCCGCTCCGTAGCAATCGTCCGGTAATGGCGCTTCTACTCCCGTGGTCAGTCCTCCCAGATATTCTACGTTGAGAATTGCCAGACTAAAATTAGAGTTAGCACCCTGACAGGTTCCTGAGACAGATTTGCCTAACGTAAGTGCAAAGGGATCCAGACAATCTTCATTTGGATAACCACCCGGATACCCCGGAAATTCATCGTCAAAATAACGCCCCATCCAGCCCGTAGATTTAAATTCATCGGCCTTTACCCCCGTATTCCAAATATCTGCTGAACGGAAATGGGATCGATTCTGATCCGGATAAGCCACGCCCTGTACCAAAGTAAGATTACCATTATCATACAAATTATTAACACCTTCCATCACCGGGTGCAGACCAATGGTATCCGTCATGGTCAATAACTCATTTTGGGGAAGATAGAGATTAGACCGGGCATTAGCCAGATTATCAAAATAGTCGAGTGGGACAAAAGACGAGAGCCCGTCGTTCCCACCATTTAAATCTATCAATACGAGCACTTTATCGTCGTCTCCATTGACCAGATTAAACATATTATTAGAAGAAAATGCTGCCAGTTCAAAACCACCTAAAAAGGCGGGTAAGGTGACCAGGCTACTTTTTTTAAGGAAAGATCTTCTTTTCATTTTTTTAATTTTTTGAGGCTACATTAATTGGAATTCCGGGACGGTAATCATGGCAAAAAATAATCCCAGTAATTTAAACTCAACGGTTTGTCGAACCATCTGATTATTGGGATCAGCCAGATAAGCTTCGTATTCTACCGTCCATTCAAAATCAGGCAGTCCTGGAATTAATGATTCTTTAAAATAGTCGCGTTGTGGAAGCGTCATAGGTCGTGGATAAAACAGTCCGCCGAGTTCTTCTATTAGACTATTTACATCCGAAGGATTATCTAAATCTTCGACAATCTGTAGCAGATCAATACCTACGTGTCCGGGGCTCACATAATTGATGATACCATTGATTTTGGTAATCATTTCCGTACGTAGTGCAACACTAGCCGAGGTAACCCAGTCCCGGTAAAAGACGGGTGCCTGATGGTATGCGCGCCATCCGGCAACACTCGGGATGCTCATAACGGACATGCCCAATTCCTGTAAATCAAAATGGAAAATAAGCCACATCATCTGTTCCTGCGTAAAATCTTCGGGGACAGAAACATTCCACGTGTTAAATACGGAAAAGAAATGTTCAAATACATTTTTAATCATGCAGCCGTGCATCGCTGTGTCAAAGAAATGCTGACTACGGAGTAGCGCTTCTAATGCTGGTTGAATATTGTAATCGTTGTCTCGCAGAATTTGGGCCATCGGTTCGATGACTTCTGCCTCGACGGTTGCATTGAGATCGTAGTAGACAAACCAGGTATAAAGTCGTCGGCAGATATGACGGGATACTTCTTCTTTTTCAAAAATGATGTCGATCACATTTTTATATTCTTCCGCTCCGGCATTTTGAATTATCTGATTGTCAAAGCGGTGGGATAATTGTTTGCTATCCGTATCGTGATTCCAGTTCCAAAACTGTGCGGGTTGTGGTACTTCAACCCAGGCAAACCATCCAGTCAGGGCACGGGCAATGGCCGCAACATCTTGTTCCGTATAGGTAGTATAATCTCCCGGTCCGGCAAGTGGTCCCTTACCAATCGTAAATAGTTCGAGTAATTCCCGTGCGTAATTTTCGTTGGGTTCGTCTTTGAAATTGAGGGTGCCGTTGAGATAAATGAGCATCGATTGGTCGATCGTCATTCGTTTGGTGAGCTCTTTAAAGTCACCTAAGGCAAACTCCCGAAGTAGCGTAAAATATTTCCAGTTCATGTTGGGAGAACCAGATTCTGAGATGACAAAATGATTGTGCCAGAACAAGGTAAGTCGCTCTGTAATGGTCTGATTATCTTGTCGCATGCCTCTCAGCCATCCGTTAAATATGGTTTTATAGCGCGAAAAATAGATATCGGTAATCGTACCATCAATTGGTTTACCAACCCAAGTTTCGCCAATCCCTGCTTGAGGATCCAAATCGAAATCATAATAGACTGGTAGCTCACGAGGAGGAGGAGGAGAAAAAAGCGTCTGAAAGGTACCTTCCATTCCTTCGTCCAGTGCCTGCTGAATACGGGCTTTATTAGGACCGAAAGTGGTACGGCGTAAAAGATGAGCAGCCTGCGCAAAATTCCAGGGGCCAGTGTAAGGTTGCAACATAATTCATTGATTTTGAGGTCAAACAAAAGTAGGTGCTGAAGGTTGGGCTATTTTCTTTAGACGGCAACCAAAGCTGAAGGTTTAAGCACTCCACTTATTATTCTTTTTTACAATATTTATACCTGTTTTTCTTTTTACAATTCTAACCACTTACTCCAGGTAGGTTTTTCTTTACCCTGATCCCGCATAGATCCTGGTTTTATTGTCGCATTTCTGGATGCTGCGTCTTCCGGAAATAGAAAAATTGCTCCTAATAAAATTTCTTTTAATGATATTTCTAAATACTGCCTAAGAAGCAAATTTCTTAACTGTCCACCAGAGGACCAATAGTTGGGTATATTCCTTGCCGTAGCGCCAATTAGTACATTTTGAATGGCCGCAGAAGCCGCGGCAATATGTTCCATGTTTCTGACATTGCCCGTATAGGGAAATGGTTCTTTTGTCTGCGATTCTTCTTTTCCATCTGTGTCAGCTGCTTCAGAAGGGTCTGGTAACCAGGTTACTAAAAGCAGGGCATCTGCCGCTGCCAGCATATTACTAACCTTTCCCGCTTTTATGTCTTTTTGAGCGATATAGTGATAAAGGGTTCGACAATTTTTTGTAGTCAGCACATAAAACCGCCAGGGAACACAGGAATCAAGGCCATTTTCAACTTCAGAATAATGGGTATGACATTTTTTATGGTAAGGTGCATAGGCTGCTAAATCAAGCAATTCATCTATCTCCTTTTTCAATTTCTTCTGATCGGAATCAATAGACCAGGGTTCATTTGCTAATACCTTCTGCGTCTTTCTGTTTTTAATAATATCGTCAATCCTCATAGTTACTCAATTTGTACGCCTATTTTCTTCCAATAAAGATAATCAAAATCTTCTTTATTACCAATACGACTCCGCTTGGGTATGCAGCTACATCAGCAAGATCAAAAAAACCGCACATTTTCGTATTTTCGTCCTTTATTCTACAACAAATTTTCATTACTAACCAATTACTAACCATTCAATATGGACACCATATCATTTACTATCGAAGAAAATATTGCGTATATCACCCTTAACCGGCCTGATAAATACAATGCGGTCAATAAAGACCTGGCAATGACCTTGCAAGAGGCGCTGACGGTTGCCCGCGACAATGAAACAGTTCGGGCGATTTACCTTACCGGGATTGGTAAAGCGTTTTGTACCGGGCAAGACCTCGGTGAAATTATTGATCCGGAGGGACCAGATCTTAACAAAATTGTTGGGGAGCACTTCAATCCGATTGTAAAACTGATCCGCGAAATTGAAAAACCCGTGGTTGCCGCAGTAAACGGAATTGCTGCCGGAGCCGGAGCAAATATTGCACTCTGTTGTGATGTGGTGGTGGCCACTGAATCTGCCTATTTTTTACAAGCTTTTAGCAAAATCGGTTTGATCCCTGATTCAGGAGGTACCTATTTCTTACCACGTTTAATTGGTTTTCAGAGAGCTTCGGCGCTGATGATGCTGGCCGAAAAAGTTTCTGCTGCCGACGCAGAACGAATGGGGATGATCTATCGTTCTTTTCCCGATGCCTCTTTTGAAAACGAAGCTAAAGCCATCGTCAAAAAACTGGCTGGAATGCCTACGGCTGGACTCGGACTGACCAAACGCGCGTTAAATTACTCATTCCACAATGATCTTGATACCCAACTTGGAATCGAAGAGCAACTACAAACGACCGCCGGAAACACCGACGATTATAAAGAAGGGGTCACCGCTTTTGTAGAGAAAAGAAAACCTACTTTTACCGGAAAATAAATTTTATTTTGAATAATAATATAACCATTACGGTGCTCGGTGCCGGCTCCATGGGAACCGGTATTGCACAAGTAGCGGCCACCGCTGGTCACAAAGTCGTGCTATACGATACCAATTCCGAAGCGCTTAAAAAAGCACAGTCTTTTATTTTGAAAATGCTTAATCGATCCGCCGAAAAAGGACGAATCAGTGATGCCGATGCCAAAGCAATTTTTAGTCGACTGTACCTGGCAGAAGATTTGACCGCAGCGCAAGAAAGCGATCTGGTCATCGAGGCTATTATCGAAAATTTAGAAATTAAGCAATCTGTTTTTAAAAAATTAGAAAATATTGTTAGCGAAGCATGTATCCTGGCGTCCAATACTTCTTCGCTTTCGATTGCCAGTATCGCAGCAGCTTGCGGGAATCCGGAAAGGGTAGTAGGAATTCATTTTTTTAATCCGGCACCCTTAATGAAATTGGTAGAAATTATTCCTGCCATTCAGACGGACGATGCGGTATTGAAAAAAGCCCGGACCTGGATTGACGAAATGGGAAAGTTGACGGTACTCGCTAGGGATACGCCCGGCTTTATTGTCAATCGAGTCGCGCGTCCTTTTTACGGCGAAGCCCTCAGAATTTATGAGGAAGGGATCGCCGAACCCGCCACGATCGACTGGGCCATGACCGAAATCGGAGGTTTTCGGATGGGCCCTTTTACGTTGATGGATTATATTGGGAATGATATTAATTATACCGTTACCGCTACGGTATTTAAAGCTTTCTATTACGATCCGCGCTATCGACCCGCATTTACGCAGCAACGATTGTCGGAAGCGGGCTATTTGGGGCGTAAATCCGGAAAAGGCTATTATGATTACGGAGAAGACAGCGTGCGTCCCGAACCCAATAAGGATACCGCTTTGGGAAATCAGATATTTTCTCGTATCTTAGTAATGTTAATTAACGAAGCTGCCGACGCCTTACATTTACGGATTGCCAATCGGGAGGATA
This sequence comes from uncultured Saprospiraceae bacterium, assembly GCA_938015415.1. GTDB lineage: Bacteria > Bacteroidota > Bacteroidia > Chitinophagales > Saprospiraceae > JALZUU01. The sequence continues at coordinate 75,532 of CALLPK010000005.1, read as the reverse complement.
TCGACCTGTCAATGACCAAAGGGGTCAATTATCCGAAGGGTTTACTGGCCTGGGCCGATGAAATTGGGATTGATAATTGTGTTAAACAAATAGATGCTTTGTACGATGAATACCACGAAGATCGTTATCGTTGTAGTCCGTTATTGCGACGAATGCAGCGGAAAGAAGAGACTTTTTTCGAACATATCGTCTAAATAGTTGTATAGTTAAGTGGAAGTGATTAATTTCATTCTTAAACAGCTTCATTTATAAAAAACAATTAAAATTAAATAATATGCGAGATTTTTTTAAATCCAATAACCCGCTGATTAAAGAGGAAACGCTGAAAAAACAGACAGCACAGCCTTTGGATTCAGAATTAGTCTACTCCGGTGATCTGATGACCGTAAGTGGAGCAGTAAACAAAACCTTTATCCTTTTTGGAATTATGCTGGCCGCTTCGACAATCGGTTGGATGTTTCCGAGTAAGTTCATGATGCTGGGAGGTGTCATTGGTGGTGCAGTAATTAGTTTTATTACCGCTAAGAATCCATCCAAGTCTCCCGTTTTTGCACCGATCTTTGCCATCTGTGAAGGATTGTTTGTGGGATCTATTTCGGCTATTTACAGCTATATGTTTGATGGAATTATTTTTCAGGCAGTGACGCTGACTTTTGGTATCTTGTTTACGATGCTATTTTTATATAAAACGGGTATTATTAAGGTAACCGAAAAATTCCGTAGCATGGTTATGATGGCCGTTGGTGGAATTATGTTGGTATATATGATCGAATTAGGACTCTATATGTTCGGCATTGACGTTCCCTTTTTACACGATCAGTCAATGATCGGTATTGGTATCAGCCTGGTAATTGTAGGTGTGGCTTCTCTTAAGCTAGCAGTCGATTTTGACGACTTTGATAAAGGAGAAAAAATGCGTACGCCAGCTTACATGGAGTGGTACTTCGGAATGGGCTTGTTATTTACCATAATCTGGTTGTATTCTGAACTCTTATACTTATTGTCTGCTTTCAGCGGAGACTGATAAAAATTAAAAATAAAAAAGAAACGGATGATGATTGTGATGATCGTTATCCGTTTTTTTGTAGGTATTGGATTGTTGTAGAACTATTAAAACCACCATTTTATAGGTCAAATCAACGATTCAGCAGTTCACTGATTCAACAAATAAAAATGATCTACCAATTTAAAAACTTCCGCCCTGTCGTCCACCCTTCCTCCTTCGTGCACCCACAAGCCGCTGTTACTGGTAATGTCATCATCGGTACAGACGTATACATTGGGCCCGGTGCGGCCATCCGGGGAGATTGGGGCGGCATTGTCATTGCCGACGGTTGTAACGTTCAGGAGAATTGTACCATTCATATGTTTCCCGGTATTATTGTTCAACTCGACGAAGGTGCTCACATCGGACACGGTGCCATCATTCATGGTGCCCACGTCGGTGCGAATGTAATGGTGGGAATGAATGCGGTCATCATGGACAACGTGGTTCTTGGTGCTAATTCGATTATTGGAGCGCTCGCTTTTGTGAAAGCCAATACGGTTATTCCTGAGCGTAGCCTCGTTGTTGGAAATCCCGGAAAGATCATTCGGGAAGTAACCGATGAGATGATCGCCTGGAAGACCAAAGGCACCAAACTTTATCAAACCTTACCCGGAGATTGCTTTGAACACTTGGAAGTTTGTGAACCACTGCGGGAAATCCCCAATGATCGCCCTAGTCAGGAGACCTTATATAAGACCTGGAGAGAAATAAAGGGAGAATGAGGATAGATTAAAAGAGTTGAACCTTTTTTAAGGTACGGTTCTCTAAAGGGTATCAGCACGGAAACCTTTCTTTTAGGGGCCAAAAGGTGCGCAAAGCCAAATGACACACTTTGGTTGTACAATCTTTTTTTCAAGAAATTTACAATAAAAGATATACACGCCTGCCTGCGTTTTTCAGAAGAGAGTTTAAAGAATCTCCATAATTCAGCAACTCAACATCCATAACCCATTGACTTTCTTACCTTTAACAGATAACTTGTCCATTATAATCAGTAAAGCTCCCACCTTTTTCTCCTCGAAAAAATCCTCAGTCTTCTCCTCGAAAATTAAGAAAACATCTTCCCATATCTCCTTCATATTGTCGAATATTGTCAATTATATCTTTTTTGATGATATAAATACGATTATAAAATAATAAGTTTATATGTTTTTGTGTTTAAATTGTAATTATTTTCAACATTTTTAAAACAAAAATTGTTTTATTCACAAATTGTTTTTAAATTGCAGTGTGATCAAACTGTTTTTTGACTTTTATAAGTCTAATACAAACAAAAAGATTAAAATATGGAACTTCAATTATTGGTAAGCAAAAAAGGAACACAGGTAGTTACTGCCACTAATTTGCACGCTGCTCTTAAGCTTCCGGCTCACAAATACAATAAGAATGTAGAGCACTGGCTAAAAGATGTCTACGCTTTTCAGGATGATATCCGAAAGCCACAGGAACTAAAAGACTTTGCGGTAAAGACCATGCAGCATAGTAAACTCAAAGATTACTATATCTCACTGGAAATGGCGCGCTTGATTACTTTGAGTTCTGATAGTCCTGTCAAGCAAATGTGTGCTAAGTTGATTCTGAGTCACGAGCAGAAAGGAAAGAAAAAAGAGGCTTTCGCCGAACGTCTCACTAAAGATCAGGTGCTGGCTGTGATTGAGATGACCAAGGTAATGGGACTGATCTCGTGTCAAAAATCAGTTGAAAAAGAGCATCAGCGTTCTTTCGGCGCCAATAGTAACGCTTATAAATGGTGGCAATATCGCGCCGGTTTATTGGGGTATTCTGTTCAGGAACTCAAAGAGAAAATGGAAGAGGTCGGAAATAATTATAAAAATCAGACGGTCCTTAAAATGTTATTCAAGTTGGATAAATACGAAATTATCCGCATGGCCGTCATCGATTTATTCGTCGCACTGGGTAAGCCAAAAGAATATGCCAAGGATATGGGGGACCTGGCCAAAGCCTTCGCACGTGAAATGAAAGTGGAAATATGGGATGACCGCAAAGCCAGCTTACCACTGCATTCACCAGAGGTAAATCTCGGTCTTGCCAACGATATTAGAGATATGAATCGAACGGGACTCTTGAGTCTTTGGTAGAGATAATAAAGCCTAACATATACATTTTTGTCAGTATTTAAACGCCGGATCGAAAATCACCCATTTCGATCCGGTCTATTTATACGGTTCTACCTCATTCTTACATATTTAAAGATAATTTTTATAATGGTAATCTATGAATTGCCGCAAACCTTTTCTTCCGCTGGTCATTGACTTTTTTAAGTCGTTGGATATCTTTACTTTTGTGGAGCTGTTTTTTGGCCGGACGGGAGATACTGTTGTTTAACATCTCAAAACAAAATTTATGGCCTCCCGAACCCGCGCGCAAAGTAACACTACTAATCGAAACACTAATAAAAATACGCGCAAACAGATGGAAAAGGTTACCTATAATGAAGACAATATCCGGTCACTTGACTGGCGCGAACACATCCGTATTCGCCCTGGTATGTACATTGGTAAATTAGGCGATGGTTCTTCTCCCGATGATGGTATCTATATCTTACTCAAAGAAGTTATTGACAACTCCATTGATGAATATGTCATGGGCTACGGCTCGGAGATTGATGTGAAAATTGAAGATGGTGTGGTCACGATTCGAGATTTTGGTCGTGGAATTCCACTCGGAAAAGTAGTGGATTGTGTTTCTAAAATCAATACCGGTGGTAAATACGATTCTAAAGCATTTAAAAAATCAGTTGGACTAAACGGAGTAGGGACCAAAGCAGTCAATGCCCTCTCGGATCATTTCAAAGTACAAGCCTTCCGGGAAGGAAAAACCAAAGTTGCCGAATTTGAAAAAGGCAACATTACCAACGATGCTAAAATAAAAAAAGGAGCCGGTGAAAACGGAACGATGATTCAGTTTCAACCCGATAGTTCCGTTTTTAAAAAATATAAATTTCGTTCTGAATACGTCGAAAATCAACTTTGGAACTATGCCTACCTGAACGCTGGGTTAAGAATCAATTTTAATAATAAATCTATTTTTTCTCGTCGTGGACTATTTGATCTTTTACACCGGAAGACTAATGGTAGTGAGCAACTCCGCTACGATATTATTCACCTGAAAGGTGACGATATCGAATTGGCGATTTCTCACGGACAGCAATACGGGGAACAGTATTACTCTTTCGTTAACGGACAAAATACAACCCAGGGTGGAACGCACTTAGCTGCCTTTAAAGAATCTTTTGCCAGTACGCTACAGAATTATTTTAAAAGAGAAAAGAAAAAATCTTACGATGCCAAAGATATCCGGGCGTCTATCGTTGCGGCGATTAGTGTTCGGGTGGAAGAACCCGTTTTCGAATCACAAACCAAAACTAAACTGGGCTCTACACACATCGCTCCCGGTGGAGCAACCGTTCGTAAATTCATCAACGACTTTTTGGCGAGTGAACTGGATAATTATTTATTGAAAAACAAAGAAGTTGCCGAAGCAATGGAACGTCGGATTATTCAGTCCGAAAGGGAAAGAAAAGAAATTGCTGGCATTAAAAAATTGGCTAATCAACGGGCCAAAAAAGCAAATTTGCATAACAAAAAATTGCGAGATTGTCGTTTACATTATAATGATACCGGGAAAAAGGTAGATGCAGAAATGTCACTCAATACGACCATTTTTATTACCGAAGGAGATTCAGCGAGTGGATCCATCACTAAAGCACGGGATGTACAAACCCAAGCCGTTTTTAGTTTGCGCGGTAAGCCACTTAACTGCTTTGGCCTCACCAAAAAGGTAGTTTATGAAAACGAAGAATTTAATTTATTACAACACGCACTGAACATCGAAGATTCTCTGGATGATCTACGGTTTAACCGAGTAGTAATTGCTACGGATGCGGACGTGGATGGGATGCATATCCGTTTATTATTGCTTACTTTTTTCTTGCAATTTTTCCCAGACCTGGTGCGCAGTGGTCATTTGTATATCCTGGATACTCCGTTATTTCGGGTAAGAGATAAAAGCAAGACCTTTTATTGTTACTCCGAATCGGAAAAACAGGATGCCATCAAAGCGTTGCGAGGGAAAGCGGAAATTACCCGGTTTAAAGGATTGGGAGAGATTTCACCAGATGAGTTTGGCGCTTTTATCGGCGAAGATATAAAACTGGATCCCGTCGTCCTCAGCGAAGAAACGAGTATCGAGCATGTACTATCTTACTATATGGGTAAAAATACACCTAGTCGTCAGGAGTTCATTATTGAAAATCTGCGGGTAGAAATGGAGGAGTTAAGTGATGAAGAGGAAGAAAAAATTCGTAAAGCAGCGGCTGAAAAAGAAGCCGAAAATCTCTCGGAGGTAGAGTGAAAGTTTAAGAATATTGAAATTGTTGAAATGAATTACCCTGAGACAAGGACATCGGGTATTGCGTCCTCAATCCTTGATTTTGAATAATTTTTCGGGTAAGCTTCCGCCGTAGATATGGGGAACAGGCTCAAATAGTCAACATTTGAACATGCTCATATAGCTACTGCCTTTATTGCAGTTAAAGGTGACAAAATATCCATTGATTCTCCAAAAAACGGTTAATCAGCCGATGGCATAACTATTGACCATCTTAATGCCAATGTCTGGCAAACTCAATAGTTTGTTGTTCCTGCCACCTTGACATTAGACCGGCTTATGGGTATCTTTCCTTTTTGGCAAGGTCAGCCACAAAAACTATTGATCAATGAGTATGTTTGAAGATTTTTTGCCCCCACACGGGCTGGATGGAGATACGGAATTTATGCCTTTGTTTTCTATGGAAGAAGAAGACGAAATGCAAAATAATGAGGAGTACGACGAGGTACTCCCGGTACTTGCGATAAAGAATACTATCTTGTTTCCAGGAATTATTATTCCAATCACCGTTGGACGCGATAAGTCTATTAAAGCAATTAACGAAGCCTATGAAAATGATCGGATTATTGCCGTTCTTTCTCAGGTAGATGCTAAGGTAGAAGACCCTTCAGTAAATGATTTGCATAAAATAGGTACAGTCGCTCGAATTATTAAATTATTGCGAATGCCCGATGGAACTGCTACTGCTATTATTCAGGGGCGTCGTCGATTTAGCCTCGTCGAAATGGTCCGGGAAGTTCCTTACATGAAAGCTCGAATCGCTATCCGGTCGCTTACGCCGGTTGCAGAGGACGACATGAAATTTGAGGCCATCATTTCTTCGATCAAAGATATGGCACGACAGATTATTGATTTGTCACCTAACATTCCTACCGAGGCCAATTTGATGTTACGCAATATCAGCGGTCATCCATTCTTGCTTAATTTTATCGCCTCTAATCTCGGTATTAAACTAAAACATAAACAAAGCATCCTGGAAATGGATGATTTGAACGAAAAGGCACACGTGGTTATGGAGCATATGGACAGCGAATTGCAACTCCTGCAACTCAAAGACCAGATCGAATCTAAAGTGCGGGGAGATATCGAAAAGCAGCAGCGGGATTATTTCCTAAATCAGCAACTAAAAACGATTCAGGAAGAACTCGGCCACAATCCGCAGGAGGACGAAATCAGGTCCCTGATTGAAAAAAGTAAAACTAAAAAATGGTCAAAAGAAGTGAACGAATTATTCACTCGTGAAATAAAAAAAGTTCGTCGTGTCAACCCACAGGTAGCCGAATATTCGGTCATGTTAAATTATTTAGAATTACTTCTTGAATTGCCTTGGGAAGAATATACAGAAGATAATTTTGACCTGGTCAAGGTGAAAAAAATATTAGACAAAGATCATTCAGGACTGGAAGACATCAAAGAAAGGATTATAGAACACCTCGCCGTTCTGAAATTAAAGGGAGATATGAAGGCACCTATTATTTGTTTGGTGGGCCCTCCGGGGGTTGGGAAAACTTCCTTGGGTAAGTCTATCGCTCGTGCACTTGATCGTAAATTTATTCGTATGTCGCTCGGTGGATTGCGGGACGAATCAGAAATTCGTGGACACCGAAAAACTTATATTGGTGCGATGCCGGGTCGAATTATCAAATCTATCCGTAAAGCTGGATCTTCTAATCCTGTTTTTATTCTGGATGAAATCGATAAGGTCGGAAAAGATTTTCGGGGTGACCCGTCTTCTGCCTTACTCGAAGTGTTGGATCCGGAACAAAATACGAGCTTCCACGATAATTATCTGGAAGCAGATTATGACCTTTCTAAAGTACTATTCATCGCTACGGCGAATTCACTCAGTACAATTCAACCAGCCTTGCTGGATCGAATGGAAATCATAGAAGTGAGTGGATATTCATTAGAAGAAAAATTGGAAATTGCTAAAAAACACCTGATTCCAAAGCAACGGACGGAACATGGACTAAAAGCAAAGCAAATAAAAATCAATAATGAAGCATTGAAAGCTGTTATTGCCGATTATACCCGAGAGTCCGGTGTGCGTTCGCTCGACCGACAAATTGCGGGGGTGATGCGGAACGCGGCCAAACAGATCGCGATGGAGGAAACGGACTTGGTCAATGTTAGCCCAACGGAACTAAAAGGAATGCTTGGCCCTTCCAAATACAGCAGAGATAGATATACCGACCATAAAGTATCCGGGGTGGCCGTAGGACTAGCCTGGACTAGAGTAGGAGGAGATATTCTGTTTATCGAAGCCAGTCTCAATAAAGGAAAAGGTCGACTTACATTGACTGGAAACCTAGGCGACGTGATGAAAGAATCTGCGACCACAGCGCTGAGTTATCTCAAAGCACATTCGGAGGCATTGGGCGTCACGAGCCAGATGATCGAAGAGCGGGATATTCATATTCATGTGCCGGAAGGTGCTATTCCGAAAGACGGCCCGTCTGCGGGAATAACAATGCTTACCGCACTGGCCAGCATTTTTCTAGGTAAACCCGTTAAACCATTTTTAGCAATGACCGGAGAAATTACTTTACGTGGAAAGGTACTTCCAGTAGGAGGAATCAAAGAGAAAATTTTAGCAGCCAAACGGGCTGGAATCAAGCACCTGATTCTTTGCGAAGAAAATCGCAAGCACGTAGAGGAAATTAAGCCAGTCTATATTACGGGCTTAAAAATAAATTATGTAACGCAGATGGAAGAGGTACTAAAGCTAGCTCTCTGAAATATTTGGTATTTATGAAAAGGTTGGGTCCAATTATAGGTTTTTAGCCTTATTGCGTCGCAACCGACAAACGATGTTAAACACTGTTAAGAATCAACTGATTTTTAAGCTAAAATTCTTTATTCTGCGTTAATCTTCTGTATCTTGTAGAGGATGTTCAGTGAATAATATTGGTGAGCGCTCACTAAACAGTCTAAAAACAAAGTTGCTCAAATAAAAATATCGACATGAGAATCGGATTAATAGTATTATTTTTTAGTATAATCAGCATTTTTAGCACCCGCCTGTCTGCACAGTCGGGGCAAGATTCTCTGGTACAATTTTCCGGTATGATCCTGGATGGCAGTAACGAAAACTTATATCCTATACCTTACGTCAACGTTGCCGTCAAAAATAAAGCTCGGGGTACTTATTCTGATTTTACAGGTTTCTTTTCTATTGTAATCGAAAAAACAGATACGTTGATCTTTTCGGCTGTTGGGTACGGAACGGTGGAAGTAATGGTACCAGATAGCTTGCTGGATAGTCGCTATTCTTTAATTCAATTGATGACGCAGGATACTTTTAATCTACCTGAAACAGTAGTATTTCCCTGGCCAAGCAAAGAACATTTTAAACTGGAATTTTTGGCGCTCGACGTTACCCAGGACTTGCAAGAACGAGCTATGCAAAACCTGGCTAAGGATGTACTGGCCAGAGTTGAAGAGGTTACTAAATACGATGGGACTGAAAACGCAAATTACTACTTGCGAGAACAGGCACGTAAAAGCTATTATATTGGACAAACACCACCGATGAATATCTTTAATCCCATCGCATGGGGACAATTTTTTAAAGCTTGGCAAAACGGTGATTTTAAGAAAAAAGAGGAGAAGTGATCAGGTCATTTATTTCTCAGGCCATCAATTAAGCCCTTTAATGGAAGTGGCTAGCCGAAGATCTTTTTCAGTCACACCACCTGCATCGTGCGTCGTTAAAGTGATGTTTACTTTGTTGTAAACATTAGACCATTCGGGATGATGATTTTGTTTTTCGGCCAGAATGGCTATCCTAGACATAAAGCCAAAAGCTTCAATAAAATTATTAAAGACAAATTCTTTTTGAATCGCATGATCATTGATCCTCCAATCCAGATTTTTTGTTTCCAGTAAGTCTAAAAGGGGTTTTCCAGTAATTATTTCCATAATATTTTATTATATAACAACTTCATAGTAAATTTTAACTTCTTGGTAAAGCTACAAAAAAGTTAGCTCCCTGATCTACATCTGATTCTACCCAGATACGACCACCGACATGCTGTACTATTTTATGACAAATCGCTAAACCAATACCAGTTCCTTTATATTCTGTTCGGGTATGGAGTCTTTGGAAAATAACAAATATTCTTTCCTGATAATCTGGATTAATTCCAATTCCATTATCGCTTACCTGAATAATTACTTCATCTTTAGTCGTTTTAGCAGAAATGGTTATTTCCGGATGCATTTCTGGCTTTTTAAATTTGATCGCATTACTGATCAAGTTTTGGAAAAGCTGAATTAGCAGCGAACGAATCGACATGACGGTGGGTAGTTCGTGGCAGTTGATCACTGCTTTATTTTCATCCACACTCACGCGTAGATTAATCACCGCAATTTCCACAATATCTCCTAATGCAACCGCTTCAAAATTCTCTTCGGTTTTACTTACCGTGGTATATTTCAGTAGCGCATCCAGTAAATCATTCATCCGGATAACGCCCTCTTTTACATACGTAAAATAAGTTTGAGAATCTTCCGTAAATTGATGTTTATGTTTTCTTTCGATCAATTGGGTATAGCTGCCGATCATGCGAATGGGTTCTTTCAAATCGTGAGAAGCCACGTAAGCAAATTGGCGTAGTTCTTCGTTCGCAGCAACCAGCAGCGCATTCTGTTCGGCAATTTGTTCATTTTGTTTTAGCAACAATGCTTGATATTCATTTTCGCGCGTCAGCTGCTCAATTTCCTTTTGTTGTTCTTTAATAGCATTTTTTATCTCCAGATCAATAATCTGACGATTACGTTGTTCTTTCGCAAATTTGTCCTGTGCTTTAGAATAGACGAGTTGATAATCGAGTGCGGTTTTATAATCACCTTGCAATTGATAAATATTGGACATCAGCTGATAGCCCTGTACTTCGTTGGTTTCGTCTTTCATCCGGCTTGCGGCCGTAATACCCTTACTGGTAAATAACATTGCTTTATTGAAATCACCTTGTAAATAATAAATATGTCCAAGGTTGAGTAGGTTGATTTGTCGGCCGTTAATATCCCCCTGATTTCCCATTAAATCTTCGGCCATTTTTGCCTTTTCCTTTGCAAGATCTATTTTACCTTTTGCAATATAAGCTCGGCTGAGATTAGCCAAGGAGAGGATAATCATTTCGGTATAATTGCGCTGTTGCGCTAAGTTGTTTGCTTTTTCAAAATAATTCGTTGCTTGTGTAAGGCGGTCTGAAAAATAGTAAATGTTTCCTAAATTATTATAAATAACAATTCGCGTATTTTTACTAATTATATCGCTGTAATTTTCTAATACCATTTGATAACGCGAGATAGCATCTTCGTGATTGTAAAGATTGGCGTAGATGGTGGCAATATTGATGAGGCATTGACCTGTATGATAGCGATAATTGATACTTTTACTTTTATCCATAGAGTCCAGAAAATACTGCATGGCCTTCTTATAGTTGGACTTTGCGGCGTTGTAGATCGCAATATTTTTTAGCGCATTAATCTCTTTTTCAACGTCTCCCGCCTTAGCACTGATTTGCAATACTTTTTCGCTACAAGTCAGCATACTATCGTAATTCTGTTGCTTAAAATAAATCTGACTCAACTGATTATAAACAGTAGCTACCAGTGCATCCGCACGACGTACTTTATCATCGCCCAGTAGTCTTTTAGCTGTTTCTGCGTGGGCCAGCGCTTTATCAAATTCATTTTGGTGCGTGGCATTTTCACTTAGACCAACCAGTGCTAAAATTTGGTAGTCTATCTCCTTTTCTTCTTGACTGTGTGTGAGTAATTTTTTTAAATGCCTTTCGGCCGTTTCGGAAGATTTTTCGCTCAGGTAAGCCTGACTTTGAGCCAGTTCTACGGCCAGTTTTTGACGGGGAGTATTAGTGAGGGTAGCAGCAGCGTTAATAAAGGATTGTGCCTCTCGCATTTTTTTGGTATCCCCATTGTAACGACCAGAAGTATCATAAATTTTGGCTAGTAGAAGATTAGTGGTAATTACCCCTTCGTGGTCTCCATTGAGTGCATAGAGACTTTTTGCTTCCTGGGTCACGACGAGTGCTTCTTCGAGACTACGAGCTCGATATAGTAGTTGGGCTTTATGTAATAAATTTTTTGTGTAAGGACCTTGTTTGTTGGTAGCTTCCATTTTGGGATTTTCATTATTTTATTGCCCCTCCCGTTCGGTATCAATAATTCCTTTGAGATAAAGTTCGTAGGTACTAGGATCAGTATTGGTATAAACCGTAATGGTTGGGCTTTGGTTTCCCAATCGTCCTTTGCTACTGAAATGTACACTTATTTTTCCACGTTCGCCCGGTTCGATTGGGATAAAAGGGTAAAACGGGGTGGTGCATCCACACGTTACTTCGACATTATTAATGACCAACGGCGCAGAGCCGGTATTGGTAAATTCAAATTCATGATCTATCTCTTTACCTTGTATAATTCTTCCAAAGTCAAAAGCTTCTGAATCAAAACGAATTTTCGGAGTTCCCCCAGTTGACTTTACCTGAACTACTTTTAGTAATTCAGGATCCACATCTGATAAATCTTCTTCTGTCACGGGCACTGATTTTATAATAGGGGCACTAGGTGCAGTTGTTGCAATTACTTTTGCTGCTTCTTTGCGTGCCAGCTTTTCTGCCGCTGCTTTTTCTGCTGCTCTTTTTTTTCTTTTTTCTCTGCGTTTTCTTCTACGTTCTTTACTGGCGGCTTCCTCTTTTTCTTTTTTCTTTGCCGCTTTTAGCGCTTCCGCTTCCGCCTTTTCTATAGCTATTTTTTTGGCTTCTGCGGCGGCTATTTCTTCCGCCGAAGGAGCTGGAGGCGTTTCGGTAATATTGCTGGCAATTTTTTCATTTCCAACGGATGGTAGAGTATCAGCTTCTACCTTAGGATCCGAAGTACAGCCGAAAGCTAGCAAAATCAGAATAAATGTATTTAGCAAAAGAGAAGGATTGTGAATACGCATGTGGTTGGGTTGTATGATAAAAAAAGGGCTATTTTAATTAACCTTGTTCCTCTTATTGCATTAAGACGTAATGTGTTGTAAAAAGACACCTATCTATTTTTAAACAGCTTCTATAGGCACGACTTTTTACATAGTTAACTAAAAACGTTGTACTTTAACCGTGAATAGCTTTGATATCACTACGTTAGTAAAATTATTTATAATCGTTTTATCGGATAATTGAAAAACTGCCTACGGTCGTATCTTCTTTTCCATCGCAACGAAACCTCACCCGATAGAGCATCACACCTGAAATAACAGGTTGTCCTTTAAAATTGCCATCCCAGCGCTCGAATGGATTATCCGTTGCAAAAACCCGTCCACCCCAACGGTCAAAAATTTCCATAGAAATCAGATCGTCTACAGCATAGGGATTGCTGATGCCATAAGCATCGTTCAGGTTATCTCCATTTGGCGTAAAAGCAGTAGGCAAAAAGACTAGGCCACAATCCAGGTCATCCGGATCAATAATGGATACCGTAACGCTATCAACCGCAGCGCATATGCCATCATTGAAAAGCGCTGTATACGTAGTTGTTTGAGTAGGACTGGCTACCGGATTAGGACTATCAGGGTCATCCAATCCATCAATTGGGGTCCATTGAAAGTCCGTCGCGCAGGAATTTGTGGTGCGAATATTTACAGAATTACCCAAAAAGATGGTGGTATCTGTGGTGGAGATTCGGTCAGGAGCCAGATAAAGAGATGCTATTTGATTTTGATTAAAAGCTCGCTCATAAATTTTTATTTCATCGACTAGTCCAGAAAAACGGTTGTCTACTGCTTCACTTACACAAGCGCCACCACCAACGGACATGACCGCATTATTTCCCAGATTTACTCTAGCCCGAGTATTGGAAACAGTTTCTCCTATGAGGACCGAATTAATGTATAGCTGGGTTTGAGCACCGGATCGTACGACAACCACGTGTTGCCAGCAGCTTCCAAAATCTAAAGAACCCGTCACATTAGCCATTTGATCATTGGATTCGCTAATTTCTACTGATATACTATTGGCTGCCGGATTTAACCGAATTCCTAAGCTATTGATAACTCCACAGGTTTCTCGCTTATTGAGCAGTGATTGAGTGCCTGCAGCACTCGTGGACTTGATATACATACTAATCGTAAAATCACTACTTTCAAAAGCGTTGTTAATTCTTCCGAGCATTAGCATTTCCTGATCAAATCCATTTAGTTCAATGGCGTTTCCACTGACCCCACAAACACAATCGGGAGAACCCACAAATGCACCGGAACCTGTGACGCCACTACTATCACGCGGCGTACAGTCATCAAAGGAATAATAGGCGATCAGACCTTGTTCGAGCTGAGCGAATATTGGTAAGGTTAAACCGATCAGTAGTAGGGTAAAGAAATATTTCATTATAATCATGATTCAAATAATCAGGCCATTTTTTTCAAATAGTCACCAATTCGTGTAAAAACAGAAAAAAATTGGACTACTTCCGAAAATCGGTCGTACTCCCGTTTGCAAAAACGAACTAGACCGGCATATTATTATGAAAACATATCTGCCAGACCACCCATACCAGGAGGTAGCATATCCTGAATTAGCTTTTGAGACTCTGTTGCTTCGGTTTCTGCGGCCGTAACCATGGCCCGATTAACCGCTACGAGTAATAAATCCTCGAGTTGTTCCGGATCATCCGGAGTCATCGCCGCTGGTTGGATAGAGATGTTGACAATTTCCCGGTTCCCGTTGACTGTTACTTTTACAAGACCATCTCCGGCTGCTCCTTCCAGACGCATTTCTCCTAGCGTTTTTCGCAGTGCTTCCTGCTTTTCCTGCATATCTCCAAACATAATTTCTAATTTAATTTTTAAAATAGTTGATAATTCAGATTACCTACTGACTTATGAGTAGTTATTGAGCAACTTAATCAGTGACAAAGATACCAATTTGCCCGCATAAGCAGGAATTTGAACTATGGTTAAAGGTTTGTGAACCGTTAGAAGGGAAAAATATGTTCAGGGATTATAAAATGTTCAATAAATAAGAGTTGGAGGTACCACACACAGCACGCTCCGTCGGTTTTTGGAATGCACGTCAAATATACAAAATAAATTTAATTTGTCTAATTCTTTTTTATCAAGAGCTGCAATATCTCTCTTGCTCCCTGAAAAGGTGTTTTTTGGTAAGATAATACTGCCGATTCGATGTGTTCAAGGGCGGTTTTCATGGCAGGATTGGTTTGTAAATAAAGCCGTAAATCATTTTGGATCCGTTCGTGTAACCAATAATTTGCCTGTTTTTTTCTTTTTTGTTGAAAAAAACCATTCTCATTAACCATTTTTCGATAATCTGAACAAAATTGCCAAATTTCGGGAATCCCAGTTTTTTCCAAGGCCGAGCAAGTCATCACAGGAGGAATCCAACCACTATCAGTAGCGGGCAGCAGGTGTAAAGCGTTTTTATAAGCTTTTTGCGATTGTTTAGCGGTTGTAATCCGATCTCCATCGGCTTTGTTGATAGCAATCAAATCCGACATTTCCACAATGCCTCTTTTGATACCCTGCAATTCGTCGCCTGCACCTGGTAAGAGTAGCAGCAGAAAAAAATCAACCATCGAATGTACGGCTGTTTCGGATTGACCCACACCGACTGTTTCGACAATAATCTCTTCGTAGCCTGCTGCTTCGCAAAGAATCATCGTTTCTCTAGTTTTACGAGCCACGCCACCCAGCGAATCACCAGCCGGAGAAGGACGGATGAACGCACTCTGGTGAACCGATAGATCTTGCATTCTTGTTTTATCCCCCAGAATACTACCGAGGCTTTTTTGACTGGTGGGATCAATAGTGAGTACCGCAACTTTTTTCTGTTGTTGCACTAAGTAGATACCCAAGGTTTCGATAAAACTACTTTTGCCTACTCCGGGTGTTCCCGTGATGCCGACTCTAAAACTTTTCCCAGCGTGAGGCAGGCAAGCTTCAATGATAGATTGTGCCTTGGCCTGATGGGCGGGATGCTGACTTTCGATTAGTGTAATGGCCTGACCCAGCGTAACTCGGTCGCCGTCTAGGATACCCTCTACGTAAGTTTCAGTGGATTTTTGTCTTTTAGGAATCGGGTTTACCGCTGCTTTTTTATTTAAGAAATCTGGTGGAGTAGTTGATTTGTTTCCGGAATAGTCAGAACCAGGCTTTTTGGCCATAATTTATGCTAGTTAAAGTTATTAACAGTGTTAAGGAATTAAATTTAACAAATGTATAATGAACTGATTATCAATGTTAATTAATTAGAAAGGCTTAACATATTTTAAGTAATCATGTTTTTTGGTGTTAAAGCGTTTAAATGGGTCTCTATCGGGGATATTTCCCTTGCATTGCGGTGATATTTGTCATTATCTTGTGGTAAAATGAGTCAGTTTTAACACCCTACTGGCTCATTGCAGTCCACACTTTTAAACCGGAATCTATCAAGCTATGAAAACAATCTACCACTACTACAACAGTGTAGAATGTCCAAACCGGTTAAGTGTTCTCTTTCCACAGAAATTTTTCTGTGGAAGAGAACACCCATTTTCTCCAGTGGTTGGCATTCTTTAATTGCGTTAACTTGTAATGAAAGACTCTCTTACCATTTACCAGCCACTGGTGAAGGTGGTACTACTTATGTTAAATTTATTATAAAATATACCTTTTCGCACTAACATTTCTCCTTTTTATTCGTTCCTACCACAGTTAACCTAGAAAATCTAACCTCAGCCAGCAACAATTAGCTTGATAAAGATATATCTTTGCGGCAAAATTCAGAAAATAATCATGTATAATTAGTTAAAAGAGACCTAAATAGTCTCTTCGGATTATAGAGATATGTTATTAAAAAAATTTATTAAACTTTTAAATCAAAAAAAATTACGATGAAGAAATTCACGATGCTTTCAAATTATCTGCTATTATTAGCAGTTGCTGCCATCTTTGGACTTACTGCCTGTGGCGACGATCCAATTTTGAATACCGAAATTCCACCTTCTGCCACGATCTCTGCTGATGAGTCTGAAGTGTCACCCGGAGGTACTATTATGCTAAATATTAGTGGTTCAAGGGGAGATGCCGATATGGATTTATTAACAATTACTGAAAATGGATCAAATATCGCATTTGAACGAATTAATACTGCTACTGGTAGTATTGCAGCCAATCCGGCGTTGCTTGTAGGTGACAATGCTAGCGCTTTTGGATTTACAGTAGAAGTAGAAGCCCCTGTTGCACCCGCTACCTATACTTATGCTGCCGTGGTACGTGACCTTAATGGTAATACCGACGAAGCCAGTGTGGATGTAACGGTCAATAGTGCGCCTCCTGCGATTTCTTATATGGGGCCTGATCCCTACGAGGCAACTTTAGGAGGTAATCTTTTCAATATTACGGCTACTCCGGGTGGTGCTAATTTATCTACCATTGCCGTATATGAAGGTGATGATTTAATTGATCCTACCCGTTTAGAATTTGAGGGAACTGCTTTTGATGTGAATCCTTATTCTTTGGTTGGAGATGATCAGTCTGGATTCGATATGGCTAATGTTACGGTAAGATTTCTGGATGCCGGGACTTCTAACATTAGGTTCGAGGTAGAAGATGTTAATGGTGAAATTGCAAGTACAGAAGAAGTTAGCGTGGTTGCTGGTACTTCTATTACCGATGAATATTCCGCAGTATTACTGTCTAATGCAGATGGTCCTACTTCCGCACTTGGAGGATTGGACTTGGATACAGGAACCAATGTTTCATCTAGTGACGATAGCAGAGATATCGTTGATTTGGGACTAGATGGTACTACTGGAGAATGGAGACAACAAATTCAAGGAGTTCTAGGAACGGTTCTACGTGCTGCAGATAGTTCTCAGCCGGAACTTTTCAATTTTGATAATATAAATTCCCGGGAGGCAATCATTAGTGCTTTTAATGCTGGAGTTAGTGCTGATCCTAGTGGAACCGTACAAGTAAATGATGTTTTTATTGCGAACAAGAGCGGTAATTACTACATTATGACTGTAACAGAAATAGAAATTACTCCTAATAATAATCAGGATTTCTACCGTTTTAATATTAAGGCTTCTGAGCAGTAATCTACTTTGATAAAATATTAATTAAAAAAATCCCGGCGATCAATACGATCGTCGGGATTTCTATTTTAATCACTATGAAAATTGTTGTTTCTAATCTTTAATCTTAATAAATCGCTTTGACTGCTTACCCAACCAGATGGTATAAGTACCGGCTGGCCATTTGGAAATGTCTAAATCTACGTTGTTCATCCCAGCGTATATGGTGAGTGGTTGATTGATAATAATATTTCCAAACAAGTCACTTGCCATTAAAAAAGTATCTTCTGTCTGTCTGGCGTTAAAACGTAGGTGCGCATCGTTGTATATAGCAGGATTAGGGAATAAAGTAGCGATACCGATATTTTCATCGTTTTCAATACAGTTAGATTTTAGCACAATTATTTTTGAGTAATCTGTTTTGCCATCAAAATCAACCTGCTTGATTCGGTAATAATTTTCGGTAGCTGGTAATTTATCTACAAACTTATATTGACGATAATCAGCAGTAGTTCCGGATCCTTTTACCGTTCCCAGAGAAGTAAAATCTCTTCCGTTAGTACTTTTTTCTATCTCAAAATATTCATTATTCAGTTCGCTGGCGGTTGTCCAGTTCAGAACTACTTCACATGCTAGTTCTTTTCCATAAAAATCTGACCAGGTAACGGGCAGCGGATTACTAACCGTCATCGTAACCAGTGCCGTACTGTACCCTCCATTTTGATCAGTAATAATGTAGTAGAAAGAATCTACTCCTACAAAATCAGTTGGTGGCGTATAGTTAATAAAATCATCACCTGGATGATTAGGAGTTCCATTATTGTCTACTACAATAGTACCTCCTTGTAAAGAAGTATCCCCCATTGCAGTCATATCTCCTCCGATGCTGACAATTTTTAGTGTATCATTTGTATCCGGATCTTCATCAGGTTTGTCCTGAAATAATATATCAACCAGTACAGTGGTGTTCATATCGGTAGTTTCAGAATCTTCGTAAGCAGTTGGTTGTGCGTTTCCGGTTCCTGCGGCAACTAATGTTTCACATGTGCCACCTGCGCCTCGGTAAACTTCCGTATCTAGACACACTTGGCTAGTGGTCGCACCATTCAGTAAATTAAAAGTATTATTGTTGGCATTGTTACCAATACTTACCCCTCCGTCTCCACAAACACTGGCTTCCGTTCCGCTAATCGTGAAATCATCATCTACCTCAACACAGATACCATTGATAACAACCTCTGCCTGGTCGTAAACTTCCCAGTCGTCGCTCACAAAAATTATTGCTGAAGGGTGCCCAATAAATAAACTATTTCCAATGATATCTAAATCACGGTCGGGAAAAGGTAGGGTCAGTTTTCCAAATACATTAAAAGTCCCTCCGTTGAAAGTAAATCCGTTGGAACTATTACCTGCATTGGAAATTAATTCTGCGTTGTCTTTTATCGTAATGTTTCCTTGGTGCGTATAAGAGGCGCCACTTTTGGTGATGGTGTGACCATCCTCAATAATTACTTCATCCGTTACAGATGGTATGGTTGCTGGAGACCAGCTAGTTGGATCGTCCCAGTCTCCGCTTTGAGCAGAGTAAATGGTAGCCGCAAAAATAGAAGAGGTACTTGTAAGTAATAGGAAGGTTAGAATGGTGTGGTAAAAAATAATCTTCATGGTTAAATTGTTATGGTGTTTCCACGAATGAAGGGACCTCGTGCATTTAAAATATTTCTAAATGGGAGTAAAATCTAAGTGGGAGTAAAAAGGGGACGAGGAGCAATTATGGGAAGAAAAGGGCTGTCAACGGGGAAAAGAACATTGGTGTGACAGGTAAATATATTTAAAATTCTGCAAAAATCGTGCTAGAAAGTATCAAAATGGGGAGAAAAGTCTCTTTATAACACTTTCTTAAGTAAGAAGGGCATTTTATAACTAAATAGAATTTAAATCATTTTTTGATTAAATGTGACATGTTTAGTGCTTTTTTTAAATTATTTTAGAATAAGCAATCAACCAAACAGATGATTCTGTTAATGGCATGTTCCATATTGTTACCAAAGGCAATGAGGCCCTCTTCGTGCCCAGCCATTGTAAAATAGCCGGTATGCTGACGAGCATTGGTTTCTTTTAGAAGCCGGATGATCTCATTCGCCATCTCTGGTGTTCCGTAAGTAATCGAAGCGTGGGTAGTCGGAATTTTATGTACCATAGATTTCCACAATTCAAGATCGTGAATATGAACAATGGCATTTACCTCCGGACAGTTTTGATAAATAACTGCGTGGCTCATGGATTCGGAAGATGCTTTGATGGGGCCATTACACCAAACTCTATTATTTTCAATATCTATTTTCTCAACAACGCTATAATGAGTAGCCTCCAGTTTTTTCAGTCCTCCGGTAGCGGAACCACTAATGACAAACTTATCTCCTGATAAGCGTTCACTAATATTACCGTAACCAATTCCATTATTATAGGCACCAATTAATCTCCGATCATACATTTGTTGCCGACCCCAGCCAATAGATTCTAGGGTACTCGCCGAAAGCGTGCGCCCTTTTTTCCAATTACAGTGAAATTTGATATACCCTTCTTCCATGGTATCAGTATTCTGGAAATAATTCATGAATTGATGTTTCGTTGGCCTGGCAAACACCGCGCTCGGTGATCAGACGGGTAACTAAATGCGCCGGTGTAACGTCAAAACCGTAATTGATTGCCGGGCTTTCCGCAGGCGAAACTAATACTTTTATAATGTTTTTTTCGTGTAATCCTTGAATAAATTTCACTTCTTCTGGATTTCGCTCTTCGATAGGAATTTCCTTTACTCCGTCACGAATCTCCCAATCAAAAGTGGACGCGGGTAGCGCTACATAAAATGGAATTTTATTATCGTGAGCGGCAAGTGCTTTTAGGTATGTGCCAATTTTATTAGCCACATCTCCCGTACGAGTGGTTCGGTCACTGCCCACGATGCAACAATCGACCAAGCCGTGCTGCATCAGGTGACCACCGGTATTATCTGGAATTACCGTATGAGGAATACCTGCCTGACTCAGTTCCCAGGCAGTAAGGCGGGCACCCTGATTTCTTGGTCGTGTCTCATCGACCCAAACGTGGATTGGAACGCCCGCCCGGTGGGCTGCGTACATGGGAGCGGTAGCAGTACCATGCTTTACACACGCTAGCCAGCCAGCGTTACAGTGGGTTAGAATATTGAGTGGTCGTCCATCCTTTTTTTCAATTAGTGGTTGTAAAAGGGCTAATCCGTGCTGACCAATTTTTGCAGAATTCTCCACTTCTTCGTTACTGATTTGTTGGGCCAATTTTAGGGACGCAGCGATTAATTCTGTTCCATTTTTAAAACTGCGAATAAGCTTCATTTGACGATCTACCGCCCATGCGAGATTAACTGCCGTAGGACGACTGGCTTTCAAGGTAGTAGCTACTTCTGAAAAAAATGAATCTTTTTTTAAATAATTTTTTGCTTCTAAACAGGCGAGATACATTCCATAAGCTGCCGTCACTCCAATCAGGGGCGCTCCCCGGACGTGCATCTCTCGAATTGCTATTTCGGAATCTTTCCAGGATTTTAATTGTTCAATAATCAACTGGTGTGGTAAAAATCGTTGGTCGATGATTTCTATAATTTGGGAATTTTCGGTGTTTAACCAAATAGATTGTTGAACATTAATCGTATTTTTCATATGTACTTGGACAAAATTATTTTTAGATAAAATTAGGCGAATATTTTGTGGCCAACCAAGACATCGAAAGGTAAGTTATGCCTAGTGTAATGATGCTTTCGATAAGATTAAGCGGCTGCAAAATATACTGGATTTTTTTTAATTTTATTTGTCCACGCATTTATATTGAAAATATTAGCAGGTTGGGTTGTAAATTATATTTCTAAGGATGGACAAAAAAATATTACAGGAAAAACAGCTAGAACTGGCGGCTCAATTAATTGTACCGGTTAATGGTACGGGTTATGAAGTCTCAGAGGGTGATCTTATTTTTACTTTTGATATTCAGTACGCGGAAGATAGCGGATTTGTCGCCGTTGACGTACTATCGTGGCCCGATCAGTCAGTGGGTATTTTTACGCAGGTTTACGAGATCACGGTGGCCTATGAGCCGGGCTACTTTGCTTTTCGAGAGGGGCCCCTATTGTTACAGGCATTAGAAGAACTTTGTGTAACTCATAAGTTCATTCCTGACCTGCTGATCGTTGACGGTCACGGTACGGCACATCCTCGCAGATTGGGTGTAGCCAGTTGGTTGGGAATTATGGCAAAGGTTCCGACGATTGGTGTAGCGAAAGATCCACTGTTAAAAAAGGCGTACTCCGTAGAGAATGGAAAGGGGAGTCGCGCGGAAATTTATGATGATAAAACACTAATTGGTTACGTCTTGCGCACCCAGGAGGAGGTTAAGCCGGTTTATGTAAGTAGCGGTCATCAGATCAGTCAGATCGCTGCCGTAAAGACGATTTTCGCATTGGCAGGTAACTACCGAATTATTGAGCCTATTCGTCGGGCGGATCAGTTTGCCAGGAGATTTTCAAAAGGAGAATGGTGCGCGGGATGGAGTAATCAAGTACCGAAGTTTTAAAGTTAATGACTACGTGTTTTCAGGACCATTTTTATAATTATTAAGCGCTTCCGTGCGGGTAGTTGCGTGGAGTTTTGAATAAATATTATGACAATGGCTCTTAACAGTTTCGATGGAGATATTTAGCTCCGCAGCAATATTTTTGTAAAGTAGTCCTTTGGATAATTCCTGCAGTACATCTTTTTCTCGTTTGGTAAGAATTTTATCGTACGGGTTTTCCTGTACGGCCGGTAAGCCCTGAAAAGATGCTACGACCAGACGAGCAATTTTTCGGCTCATGGGAGCGCCTCCGTTTGCTAAATCCTGAATAGCTTCGATGATTTTTTTAGGTGGGGTACTTTTTAGTAGATAGCCGCTGGCCCCGACTTTTAGGGCGTTAAAAATTTTATTTCCTTCTTCTGATACCGTTAATACCATAAATTGAATTTTAGGAATTTTAGACTTTATAGATTTTATTAATTCTAATCCCGAAATTCCCGGAAGTCCAATATCGACCAAAACAATATCTGGTATTTGGTCAGGTATGTTTTTTAAAGCACTTTCTCCGTTTGCATACGTTTGCGTACATACAAAGCCAGGGGTAGCATTGATCATCTCTTTTAGTGCTATTCTGTAATCATCAGAGTCTTCTACAATACATATGTCTAGTCTATTAGTCATACTATTTTTAATTTATTGGGGCGTTTGGCTACAAGAAAAGCTATTTTAGGGAGAAATCACTCTTCGTATTCTATTTTTTAATAAAAATGGTACAAAAGGGGGGGGGAATCTTTGAAGGATGATTTTATCTTTAAGAAATTTTTAACCCTCTTAAAATTAATTAAAATGATAGTACCAATTTCAAAAGTAAAATTTGTTGGAAAAGCGGAGATTGTTGGCCCGAAGTATTACAAAGGTGATTTATTAGAACTACAAAAAAAAGGAGCAACGGACATGGTTCAAATTCCAGGGATTTATATAGATGATCCTAAGGCTGCTTCAAAAATGGTCGTCGGAATAGATCAGAACGGGCGTATCATGAATGGTGAAAATGACATTGTAATTCCCCCCTGTCCTCCTGGTTGTTATCCTCCGGGAATAGGCGGATTAGTAACACTTTCTAACTTTTTAGGATAATAGTAGTTTAGACAAGTTGAAAGCATAAAGATTGAAATAAGGAGCTTTTCCTCTTATTTCAATCCTTTTCATCAGAACCTTTGTTTTTTTTACAAAAAGACAATCTTTTGTAGTAAGTTTTTTAGACCTTCGTTGTAGATGCGAAAAGTTCTCCTCCATATCTTCTTTGTCCTCTCAACCTGTACGCTCGCCGCACAGTCTTCAAGGTACTTACACTGGCAACAATTAACCACTTCTGATCAATTACGTAATCCTTCTAACAGTTTCCTTTTTAAAGACTCAAGAAATTTTTTGTGGATTGGATCTATGTCTGGCCTACAACGATACGATGGATTTACAATAAGAGATTATGGAACTTATCCTGTCGATTCTTCTGGAATGTTAGGTAATAATATACAAGGCCAAATGGTCGAAGACGAAAATTACGATTTATGGGTTACGACCTATCAGTCTTTAAATCATTACGATGTTGAAACAGAGATTTTTAAATCGTATCCCCGCAAGGACGAGCAAGGTAGTTTAATTTCGGGTTTTCATAGTTGTGGTAAAACAGATAATATTATCTGGTTGCTACATCAGGACAGCCTGCGCCAATTTGATATTACTACCAAGAGATTTATTAGTTCGATATCAACTGCACCTAACGGGTTTAATCGAGGTGTCGTTAGGAAATTTGGGAATACAATAATGGTTTATGCTTATAATTTAGGTCGTAAAAAGGTAAAGATTTTCGAATTTTTAGATTATAAAATAAAGACCATTCAAGAAATATCCTCTGATGAATCAGGTGTTTTTTCGATTTATCCCATCAGTGAAAATACCTTATTGCTCGGAACGCAGAATAATTTAATAGAAATCACTATTGGATCATCTTCATCAGGTCAATCTATTTTATGGGAGGGCGAATCATTACAAACAATTACAGGGTTTTCTCTTTTTGAAAAAAATATATTGCTATTAGCTACGCTGACTGGAGATCTTTTTCTATATAATATCCACCAGAAGCAAGTCACTGAACAGCTAAATTTCAGCACCTTCAAAGCATCAAATCCTGATAACAAAATCATTACTGCATTGGTAGATAGTTCCCATAATATCTGGGTATCCAGTAGAAGTGATGGTATCTATTATAGCCAGCTTGATAAAATTAAATTCATAAACCTGCTTGATGGCAGCGTAGTAACAAATTTAATTCAACGAAAAAATGGTGAAATATGGGCTTTTACAAATAAAAAAATTCTTATCCTAAATGAAAAAGGAGAAACGATTCGAGTATTAAAATCTAAGCGAAAGAATTGTGACAACATGATGGATTACTATGTGGTTAATGATCGGGAAAACAGACTCTGGACTAATTATTATTTTTCGGGACCAGATTTTGTTAAACAGGGTTCTGATCTGTTTGTTAAAACAAGTATATCGGAAGGTACTTATAAAGCGCTATTACTTAAAGACGGTCGCACGATTTTTTCTTCTATTGTTAAAAAAGGAATTTTCGCTATCAATGAAGAAAGTAGTGATTCGGTAAGTTTAATTCAGATTCCCGGTAGTGAAGAAATTATTGATGTACTATTTTTATATCAAAATCCGAAAGCTGAGATAATTATTTTAGAAGGCAATACCAAGTTAACATTTTATGATCCCTTCGACTTTTCGATAAAAAATAGTATTGCCTATAGCGGAGCTATTTATGATATGTTCGAACATCCTGGTGATTCTATTTTATGGATTGGTGGCGCAGACGGATTGGTATCTTTTAATTATCATACCCAACTATTTACTTATCATAGTGAAAAAAGTAATCTTCCAAATGAAGTATTCGGAGTGTTGCCGGACGATATGGGAAATCTTTGGTTATCTTCCAATAGTGGCATCTATCGATTTAATCCAGGTAGTGAAGAAGTCGTCGCTTATAGTCAGGCCGATGGTACGGGAAGTAAAAGGTTTTCAAGAACTGCACACATAAAATTAAGAGATGATAGATTAGCTTTTGGTGGAGAATCAGGGCTAATTATTTTTGATCCTAAAGAAATTGAGTCACAGGTGCCTTTGGCAATACCCCAAATTACAGAGATACTTATTGATGGCAAAAGACGACCCGACTTGAAATGTCAGAAAACGGGGGCCACTAATGTCGAAGAAATAAAACAATTACGCCTCGAACCAAATGATAACAAACTCGAATTTCATTTTGTCTCCAAAGAATATAGTAATACTGATGACAATCAGATTCGTTATCGACTTTCTCCGGAGGAAACGGAATGGCAAATAGCTGAAAGTGGTGGAAAATGTCAGTACACCAACGTAGAACCTGGCGATTATGTCTTTGAAGTGCAGGCAGCCAACTCGGATGGTATTTGGAATACAGATATGACGGATAATCTTGTAATTAAGATGCTTCCTCCTTTTAAAAAAACCTGGACATTTAGGTGTTTAGTTCTCGGATTAGTAAGTCTAATCGTTTACGGTATAGCCACTTTTTTTCAAACTCAAAAAAGAAAAAGAGAGCAGGCAAAGTTTGAAAAAAATATGGCGTTGGAAAAACAAAGACTCCGAATCGCCAGAGATATGCACGATGATCTGGGATCGCGACTTTCTGCCATTAGCTTAAAAACGGCCATGCTAGAAACTAAATTTGAGAATCCTAAATGGAAACGAGAAATGGAAAAACTAACGACTGATGCACAGGAGATATCCATTACTATTCGCGAAACCATTTGGGCAGTAGATGCCCGTAATGATTCTTTAGGTAAGCTAATTCATTACTTGATCAGTTACACCGAACAGCTTTTTGATAGCCTCGGCATTGATCACCCATTCGACATAGCCGATGACCTGCCCGAAGAGCAAATGGTCTCTGGAAAAATACGCCGGATGGTTTTTCTTTCTTATAAGGAGATTTTAAATAATATTGTCAAACACGCTCAGGCTAACAAGGTACTGATTGAAATGAAAATGGAAAAGGATCATTTTATTTTGACGATCACGGATAATGGCGTTGGATTTGATCTTGCCGAAAAAGAAAAGGGTAGAGGTAACGGGCTGGATAATATGCGGTATCGAATGGAAAAAATTGGCGGTACCTGCCGGTTTTTAAAGGTATCCACAGGAACATCTATTGAGCTGAATTTTAACTTTTTGGACTAAGGTTTAGTCGAATATCCCCCATTATCGCTATTGGTTGTTTGAAGGTTACTTCCGACCTTTGTCTAACAGAGTAGGTGAAAATTCAAATGAAGGATAGTTTCAATTCTATACGCTACTATAATAATCAAAAATTTAATCCCTTACTTATTCTGTCAGTAAAAACGCTTAAGATATCACGAATTCCTTCTCTCTTTGAAAATCGTGTTTGGTTCATCTGTTTCAAGCATGATTTTTTAGTTGGAAAATCAAAAGGAAATCTCTCTTATAAAAAGATCGTGTTTGGACCTTTCGATCCCAAGCATGATTTTTTTTTGGACTTGTATTAAATTGAATAAAAAAATGAAGCGATAGTTTTTTATTCCATGTCCCTTACCACATCTTTTCGGGAGCGTTCAGATAAGTATTAGCCATTTTTAAATATTGCTCGTAGGTAAACCCGCAAGCACAAGAAGAGGGGTAATAACTCATATAATTCCCAACGTGAGGCGCATACCATTCTCCATTTGGATCTTGTTCTGCTAAAATAAAACGACATCCTTGTGCCTCATCTACATAGGTAGCTACCATGTCGCCGACCCTGAAAGGATCAGCCGGAGTATCACAAATTAAATCACCCGTCGTAGCGCAATTGCTACCATTTACTAATTCTTCCCGATCTCCTTCAAAGGTATGTAGTAAATCAAAATAATGGCCAAGCTCATGCGTAATAGTACTAGTTCCCGGTGCGATACAATCCCCTTTACGGATCACAATCCCACTACGTTCTAACTCAGTAATATCTCCTAACCCTGCAAATCCGCATACATAGGGCTCCGTAGCACCAAAATCATTAACGAAAAACATATTAATTCGACGGGCTACATGGTATTTTACCTGTAATTCTTCCCACTCTGTCGTCTGACGGTCCAGATCGTCGTACTGGAAATTAGGAATGATCCTGAACTCACAAATCTCAAAACCTATACAGATTGGAGCAAAGGCTAGATTAGCAGATGCAACCGCAGCCGTGATCTCATCTTCGGTGATGTTCGGTTCCCCCAAACTATCCAAAACAATATGGGCAACGATGGAAAAGGTTTTATCTACACAGGGTAGGGGCGCTTGTCTCGTGTCTAATTCTTGGCTGTTAACAAAAAAAGCGCTTAAAAACAGCACAAAGAAAACGGAAAAACGTATTATAGTATTCATTCTTATATTATTTCTTGATTGCAAACTTAGCTGTTTTGAGTTATGTTTGCAAGATATATATAATGTAAAGTCTTACAAAAACGGTATAATTACTGCCAAAAAAACATATTTAGTTATGAAAATACGTTTTATACTCTTCTTTTTTGCCTTTGTTCTTTCTTTTTTTATTACGGACATCAACGCACAAACCTCTAATGTGAGCGAAGGTTGCCTCCCACTGGAAGTTTCCTTTTCGGGACCAGCTGGACAGCCATCCTATTTCTGGGATTTTATGGATGGGGCGATCGCCGCGACCCAAAACCCAACGAACACCTTTGGTGCGGCTGGCAGCTACAACGTAGAGTTACGGGAGGTCCAGGGCGGAACAATCATCGGAACGATTACCATCAATGTATACGAAAAGCCGGTAGTGACTATTGCTGCAGATCCTACGGGAGGGTGTGCTCCACTCAATACCGCTTTTACCAGCAACCTCGAAGGCAATAGCGCTATCATGGGTACCGGCTATCAGTGGTCTTTTGGAGATGGTAGTTCTGGCAGTGGTGCGACTACCAATCATACTTACAACGATGGAGGAACATTTGATATAGGATTACAGGTTACTACCAATCTAACGGGATGTGACGTGACAGAATTATTCCCGGAAGTTATTACCGCAACGGAACAGCCCAACGCAAACTTTACACTCTCCCCCAATCCCGCGGTCAGTTGTACGGCTCCCTTGGAGGTGAGTTTTAATAATACTTCTACCAGTCCCGGTCTTACTTACGAATGGGATTTTGGCAACGGACAGACCTCTACGGCTGTCAATCCAGCCAATGTTACTTACACCGAAGTAGGTAGCTTTGATGTTACCTTGACTGCCACCAATAGTGCTGGTTGTTCCAGAGTTGTTACCCGGAATGTAAACATTGGTAATCCGCTGGCTAGTTTTAGTATCCCGGATACCCTCTGTCTTGATGAAGCCATCTCAATTGTTAATAATTCAACCATCGGTGCTTATAGCTGGAATTTTGGAGCTGATGCCAATCCTCCAACTTCCAACCAGGTAAATCCTTCAGTTACTTACAGCTCCCCCGGAAATAAAACGATTTCGCTAAATGTTACCGCGGCAGGTGGATGTACAGGAGATACTACTCTTACTGTTTTTGTACAGGAAATTTCTCCTGATTTTACCTTTACAGCTAATCCGATCTGTGATGATCCTTTTCAGTTTACCCTGACACCGGAATACATGGATCCTAACGCCGTTTACGAATGGACCGTTAACCGGATAAACATGCCTACGGATAATATTTTAACTTCGGATGAAATGTCTCCTACTTTCGAATATATTAATCCAGATACCACGATTTATTCTAAAAAAGGAGATATAATTTTAAGAATTGAATACGAAGTTACCAGCCCACAGGGTTGTACCATATCCGGTGTTTTACTGGATACCCTTTACGAACCCAACGCGCTTTTTATGCCTGATGTTGTGGATGGTTGTGCACCTGTAGAAGTGGTTTTTTCTGACTCTAGCACTTCGGTAGATCCAATCGTTAGTTATACGTATATTTATGACGATGGCTCGCAGCAGACTTTTGATAACGATAATGACCACAGTCATACATTTACCGATCCGGGAGAATATGATGTTATTTTAATTATTGAAAATGATCAGGGATGTCGCGATACTTCTTACGCAGTTCGTATCGAAGTCGGTGCGCCGATTACGCCTGATTTTACGGTAACGGAAACGACGGTCTGCCCTGGAGATACCGTTCAATTTACGGATCTAACCAATAATTCTAATATCGATGCCTGGCACTTTAGCGCCGAAGAAGGACGTGCTTCTCATTGCTATCAGGAAAATGAACTTTTCTATAATTTTGATAATAGTAACGGTCCGCAGGATATTACCCTGCAGGTAGAATACAATGGTTGTTTTTCTGAAGTGACCAAGGAGGATTTTATTACGGTAAATGGACCTATTGCTCGTCTTGATTATTTAGTAGATTGTGCAGATACCTTATTAAATGTTGTTTTTCGGGATTCTTCCCTGGACGCTACTAGTATCACTTGGGATTTTGGAGATAGTACAACGAGTATGGTGTCTGATCTCACTCACTTATATGACAGCACTGGAAATTATACTGTATTTCTTACCGCCGAAAATGATTTGAGCGGATGTCCTGCTTCGGTTGACTCTGCCATCGTTTATGTAAAAGATATTCAAGCTGCATTCGTAATAGATTCTTTTATTTGTATTGGGACAGATGTGCCACTTGATGGAAGTATGGCCCAGGATGTAGACAACCGTTGTTGGAAAGGTTACGACTGGCATTTTAGCTGGGACCGACCAATCACCACCATGGATGTAATGACTAACAAAATATTCAGTACTCCTGGAGATCATACGGTAGAATTAGTCACTACGGATATCAATGGCTGTCGTGATACGGCTTCTCAGGATGTCTGGGTATTTAGCGCACAACCTGACTTTTCTTTTTCTCAGGATACCATCTGTATCCCATCAGAGGCCATTACATTTATGGACATGAGTACAGCAGACACGACGCTTGTTTCCTGGGAATGGGACTTTGGTGATATGGGAATGGGCATGGATACCGTTACAACTCACACATATACTATGTCCCCTTTTCCGGAAGGTCCACTGACAGGACCGTTGCTGACAACATTTAATGTTACACTAACAGTTGAAGATATTGTTGGTTGCCCTGGTTCAGTCACCAAAGCAATTACCGTTTACGAACCCTCTGCTAATATTACTACTGATCCAAGTCCCGCTAATATCTGTGCGGGTTCTATTGTCGAGTTTACGGCTTCTGATTTTATCTTAGGTGGAAATTCATCTCCGGTTGAATACGACTGGGATTTTGGAAACGGGATGACTAGTATGATGCAAACGGATACGGCACGTTATAATAATTCCGGAACATTTGTAGTTAATCTGACACTGACCGAGACTGCTACGGGATGCCAAAGTATGAGACCCATCACGGACACAGTACGGGTACAAGATTTTCCAATTGCTGATTTTACCACCAACGTAGATGGGCAGGATCCCATCTGTTTTCCAAGTATAATAAACTTTATGGATAATAGTGTGACGACTAGTCCGCTAACGGCCAACTGGGATTTTGGCGACGGAAGTAGTTCCACTGATCTGGCACCAAGTATCACTTTTGGTAAAGGAACTTTTACCGTAGAATATATTGCTTCGACCAGCTTCGGTTGTCGGGATACCACGATGAGAAATTTTACGCTTGTCGGACCCGAAGGGGATTTTGCCATTGATCAAAACCTGCTCTGTCTCGGTGAATTTGTCAATTTTAATTTAATAGATACCGTAGATATTCAAAGTTACCGGTGGGAATTTGGTGATGGTGACGTTATTAGTAACCAACCAAATGTTAGCCACGAATATCAAACTGCCGGAACTTTTGTGGCAGAATTAATCTTAACTGGAGTAAGCGGTATTTGTGAAACAACGATTCAGGAACCCATTACCATCCAGCAGGTAGAGGCGGCCTTTACTGTTATTGATGCCTGCGAGGGACCTGTGGATATCGTTAGTAATTCAGTTGGACCCATCGAAAATTTTAACTACGATTTTGGCGACGGAGGCGCTAGTAATCAAGAAAATCCAACTTATACATTTGCCAATGTGGGCGTACAAACGGTACAGCTAATTGTTAGTACCGGAATCGGATGTGCCGATACTATCATCCAGGAAATTGAAATTTTTCCAGTACCTGTTCCAGTGGTTGCGGACGTAGGTGGTTGTGAAGATACGGATATCACTTTAGCGGTAAATAATCCAACTGCTGGTAGCATTTATAACTGGGACCCTGTCAATTTAGTAGATAATGACGGGGAGCCTTCAGTGACTGTCAATTTAAATGAGACCACCGAATTTACGGTCCTTGAAACGGATATCAATAATTGTGAAGGATCTGCTACAGCTACTGTAAATATCGTCCCCGCAATTCCTCCGGTCAACGATGAGAATAGAGGCGTCTGTGAAGGAGATGTGTTTATGATTAACTTACCTGATAATCCATTTTACGTGTACCGATGGACCGCAGAAGATGGAAATACTGATGGACTTAGTTGTACCGATTGTTCTAATCCAA
This sequence comes from uncultured Saprospiraceae bacterium, assembly GCA_938015415.1. Classification (GTDB taxonomy): domain Bacteria; phylum Bacteroidota; class Bacteroidia; order Chitinophagales; family Saprospiraceae; genus JALZUU01. Next base: position 43,798 of record CALLPK010000005.1, on the reverse strand, counting down.
TAGTAACAATAGACGGTTCTGCCACTTATCAAGTGGTCATCAGCGATATGAATGGAACATGCGATGATGTATCTGCTACTTTTACATACAATGTGCCCGCTAATAATACCATTGAAATGCCAAACGCATTCAGCCCTGATAATGATGACCTGAATGATAATTTCAATTTTGTAATTGATAATGAAACAAGTGTAGTAAACGTAAATTTATTCCAGATTTTTGATCGTTTTGGAAATTTGGTTTACAACAATGATACACCTGCTACGGGATGGGATGGCCGATTTAAAGGAAATCTATCTACTTCCGATGTTTATCTATACAACGTTGAATTGTCCGTAGACGAATGTATCACGCTATCTTTCAAAGGAGATGTTACCTTAATTCGATAATGATGAAAGTACTTACTTTTGGGATTGCCAAAGATATCGTCGGAGGACCTGAAATGGACATACCTTATTCAGAAGGTATGTCCGTTTTGGCCTTAAAAAAAGCAGTGCTGGAAAAATACCCACAGTTTGAAAAATTAAACTCCCTGGCTATCGCCGTCAATAACGAATACGCGGACGATAATCTCCAAATTACACCACAAGACGAAGTAGTTTTAATTCCTCCCGTTAGTGGTGGTTAGGGAAACGGATTAATAAATTCAAAAAAGCAAACTTGGAAAACTGTATAGATATCCAAATATCAGACAAACCTTTAAGTGAACAAACCTGTCTGGAATTTGTCGCTCATCCCGGGGCTGGAGGTATCGTCAATTTTATCGGTACTGTTCGTAATCAAACTCAGGGAAAAGCCGTCATTAAATTAGAGTTTGAAGCTTATATCTCAATGGCTATTTCCGAAATGCGTAAAATTGCCGAACTGGCCTCCCAAAAATGGCCTATACAAAAAATGGCGATCCATCACCGCGTAGGCACCCTGGCCGTCGGAGAAATTGCCGTCATTATCAGTGTCGCTTGTCCCCACCGAAAAGCCGCCTTCGAAGCCTGCTCCTTTGCCATCGATACCTTAAAAGAAACCGTACCGATTTGGAAAAAAGAATTTTTTGAAAATGGTGCCGTTTGGATAGCGGCGCATCCTTGATTGATTGTTATGTTTTGTGAAATGCCTGAAGACCTACATGCATCACAAATACTGCGTTAGTGCTATGTATTGGATGTAATGCCTAATTTTTTGTGATTGACTAACTGTGTAAAGAAAAAGTTATGCATTATAATTTATTTAAAATAGATAGGGCTGGATTAATTGGATTAAGTTGTGTCGCTGTGGGATTTATTAATCTCATCTTTTTCTCAAATGAAAACCTTATTTTGTTTGGATTGATGGTGGTTTTATCTTTGACCTCTATATTTTTAGTTTTTAAAGATAGAAAGGAAGAAGAAACAGCTAGGTATAAGTCTTTTTTGATGATCTTAATTATTTCCGCTTTGCTTCTATCTTTATTGCTCTGTTACTATTTTCAGATTGGTTTCAACTAATATTTAATCAATCATTATAAACTAGTGCTTACGATGTTTAGTCGAGGCACTAGTTTTTATCTAAAAATCTAACCCCTCTAAATCTTCCGGTGAATTCACATTCGTCAATACGCGCGTATCCGGAGCGTCTACCAGCGTCACCTCCGAATTGATCAACACCTTCCTTGGACAAGAATATCCCTGCGCCAAAAAAGACAATAAAATTGGATAACTCCGGGGTTCCCAAATCGTAATTAACGGCTCAGGAAATTCGTTATCCGGACTGTTAAAAGCCGTGGCCACTTTAGAGGTATCCCGGTGCTGAATTAAATATTCTATACTCTCTTTATCCAAAAGCGGCAGATCACAGGCGACAACCAACCAGGCTGTATTCGGATTTTCCCGAAAGGCGGAAGCAATCGCTCCAAAAGGCCCTAATCCCAAAAAGCTATCAAAGATCAACGGCATCCCAAATAAATCCGGATCCGCAGACTGATCGGGTCGACAGGATATAAAAGTCTCTTCGCAACAACCAGACAGCATATCAAAAGCATATTCTCTTTGCGGCTTACCGTGGTAATTAATTTTCCCCTTATCTTTTCCCATTCTCCGGCTTTTCCCTCCGGCAAGTACCAATCCGTTCAATACGGGTAAATTATTTTTTAGCGATTCTTTTAAAAAACGCACAATCGTAGAAATATCGGTAATTGAACAGGTTGGAATTTTTTTCAGATTTTGTTCTGCTAATGCCTCGCGTAAATAATCTGGAATTTCGCTAATCCCTTCGGTAAATAAAATCATAACAACTTCGGTTAAACGATCCAGTTTTTTTTGTAACGATTTTTCTTTTTTAGGATCAATAACCAGAATCTGCTGCTTTGCTAAAAAGTGATTTCCATTGACAAGAACCGCGTCTTCGCCGTTAAATATATTTCTGTATTGAAAATAATTCAAGGCTCCTTTACGATCAAAACGGTGAAAATCTATTTTGTCGGTATATTGTTGAGCAGCACCCGCAGTAAAGGACGATGGATCTTTTTTCGAATTTTCTGTTTCGTCTGCGTGATCTGCGTCGACATAGCCTATTTTAAAATCAGCGGATAAGGATTTAATTATTTTTTGAGAAAGTTGTTGAATAGTGCCACATGGGGTTCCAATAATGGCCCATTCTTGTCGGTGAAAATTTCCGTAGTTCGGACGAGCCAGTTTTGTATGTTTTTGGTGTTTTTTCATGATCTAATTATTTGACAGTAGCCTCGGAGGAATCATAATCACTTTTTCCTCCGGTCTTTTTTAACAATCTGGTTTCTTTAATCACAATATTATGCGACATTGCTTTGCACATATCATAAATGGTTAGGGCCGCGATCGAGGCACCCGTGAGTGCTTCCATCTCAACGCCTGTTTTTGCGGTTAGGCTAGCTGTACAATGAATTACGATCTCTTCTTTTTCATTGACCGAAATAGCTACTTTGCAATTGTCCAATCCCAGGGGATGACAAAGCGGAATTAGCTCGCTGGTTTTTTTGGCTGCCATAATCCCAGCCAGGATAGCGGTCTGGAATACAGGTCCCTTTTTAGTTTGAATGTCTCCGTTGGTCAGTTGTGCGATGATCGCCTCATTTACTACAACAATACTCTGTGCAGTAGCGGAACGCTTTGTTATTTTTTTTTCACCCACGTTGACCATCGAGGGATTACCCTGTTTGTCCAGGTGAGTTAGTTGATCACTCATTTATTTTAAAATTATATTGTTTTAAGATTGATTATCCACCGATCGTGGCCATCGATTCGCTGACGGACTGGCCGCCCCGACGATTTTTTTCGGCCTCAAAACCGTCCTTGGCCCGGTGACTCAGCGCGTTTAAAAACAAAGCACGGATCTCCGCATCGCTTGCTCCGGCTCTGATAAAATCTCTTACATTAAATACTCCACTATCATAAAGACAGGTTTTTAATAATCCCGTCGGGGTAAGTCGAATACGATTACAGGTGCCACAAAAGGTGCGACTGTAAGCGGCAATGATTCCAACGGTACCGGGATGACCGGGTATTTTATAATTTGCGGAGGTAGAGAATGCTGGATCGGGTATTTTTTCCAGGTTTGGATAAATCGTTTTTATTTTTTTTAAAATCTCATGATGATTCCAGAGGCTAAGACCATGATCCGCCCCACTACCATTAAAAGGCATTTCTTCAATAAAACGAACATCCACCGGATAGTCTTTGGTAAGATTCGTCATCGGAATAATATCATCCGTATTCTTACCGCTCATAACGACCGCGTTTATCTTAGTGGTAATCCCATGTTTGAGCAGAGCGTGGAAGGTTTCTATGACCTGGGGCAAAACATCACGACGGGTAATATCAAAAAATCGTTGCTGATCCAAACTGTCAATGCTCAGGTTGACCGACTTGATGCCTATTTTTTTTAGTTCGGGAACCAGTGGAGCCGTGACGGTTCCATTGGTAGTTAAATGTACATCCTGGATACCAGGAATCTGACAGATCGTCGTTAGAAATTCCATCATCCCCTTCCGGACAAAGGGTTCTCCTCCGGTGATCCTGATTTTCTCGATACCCAATTTCGCTAATTCGCTGATGAGTCGGACCATTTCTTCGTAGGAAAGCAGTGCCGATTTTTCTACATATTTAATCCCGTTTTCGGGCATGCAATAAAAGCAGCGCAGATTGCAGCGATCCGTTACCGCCAGTCGCAAATAGTTAATGATCCTTCCGTGATTATCGTATAGCATATTTTTTCACCACTTGGTATGGGTGTTTGAGTAAAGTTACAATAAAATATAGAGTATATTTTTAGGAGATACTGTTTTATGTTTTCTCAGATTTTTATCACAAAAAAAATAAAAAAAGTAAGGGTGTTAAAGGGTTCATCTATGATTTACAAATATTTAAATATTTTAAATTTTATGTATGTTATTTTTAACTCTGTCACTATTCATTTTCTAATATCACAATACCTGGAAGCTTTGGCTTATAATTTGTCTTTAGTAAAGCCTTAAAATACCTCTCATCCCTCCTATCTGTTTTCTCCCCATTAACTTTCCCCTCATAAGAAGGTTTATTTTTTCAATAAAATAGCCTTATTGACCAATTCCAAAAATTGTAACTATGTACCTGAAATTTACTCACAATGCCTGCCTTTTTACTTTTTTTTTGCTCTTTTATTGTACTTTTTTACAAGCGCAGACTTTAGAATATGGAGACGCTACGACGGCTTCCATTAGTACCGTCGGAGAAATAGATACCTATACTTTTAACGGAAATGCCGGAGATATCATCCGTATCAGGATGCGTGGTTCTTCTCAAGGCGTTGATGGTTGTTTTAAGTTATTGAGTCCGGCGGGAGCTTTGCTATCCGAAGAATGTGACGATGGAGGCATCGTTCAGTTGACGGCCTACGAATTACCGGCTACTGGCAACTATTCGATCATTGCGCAGGATCACAATGATAACGATACGGGAGATTATGGTCTATCACTGGAGGTTTTAAATCGTATAGATGGGGTTACCATGGTAAACTGCGGAGACGATATACTATCTAGTTTAGATAACTGGACAGAAGTAGATCTTTATGGTTTGGAATGTTTCGCCGGAGATCAATTGATGATTCAGATGCGTAGCACCTTATCCAACGTGGAATGTCGTTTAGAATTAATTGACCAGGCGGGTAATACCATTGCCACTGAGGTTACTCAAACAGGGTTGGCAACAATCACTGCGTTTACTATTCCGGCAAATGGTCGTTACGTGATTGCTGCCTACGACGGTAACGGAAATGATTTGGGAACTTATGGAATCGCTTTTCAGCTACTAAACGATGCTGCCTGCGCTACGCCAATCGAATGTGGTACTACTATCAATAGTAGTTTTAGTCAAGTAGCACAAATAGATGCTTATACTTTAAACTGTGTGGCTGGTGATCAATTGGTAATCAGAGCAACTGATCTGGGCGACGCTCTAGAACCTAATCTTGTTTTGTGTGATAACACCGGAACGGAGCTGGTAACTACGATAGATTCTGAAACAGCTGAAATCAATTATAATATTCAAAATTCGGGATCATACAGCCTAGTCGTAAGAGATGACAAAGGGAATGATACGGGAGCATATGCATTGTCTTTACAAGTAGTAAATAGCGTTGGTTGTGCAAGATATCTGGATTGTGGAGATAATGCTTTTAGCACCACTCTTGAAGAAGAAAATGAAGTAGATGTATATTCTTTTAAAGCAAACGAAGGCGAAATCATCAATGCGCAGATGCGTGGATATTTAAACGGTATTGATGCTTTTCTTAAAATATATGATACAGCTGGTAACTTACTTACTTCTGATTACAGCAACGGTTCGATGGCAAAAATAAACGGGCTGGTAATTCCTGCAGAAGGTCTTTATACAATCACTGCGGAAGATCGTAACGGTAACGATACGGGAGAGTATGGCTTCTCTTTTCAACGGGTACATCTGGACCTTTGTCCTACCAACCTGAGTTGTGAGAATAGTGCTGCTAACGGAATGATCGAATTTTTTGCGGAAATGGACCTATACGAATTTACCGCCGAGGAAGGTCAAATCGTTAGTTTTGAAATGGCAGAAATAGATGCTGCACTCGAACCTATGATCCGTTTTTACGGACCCGACGGAACGCTTTTAATCGAAGAGCATAAATCGTTTCACGTAGATGTGACCGATTATGTGTTGCCTCAGACTGGTCGTTATACGCTGGTTTGTTTAGATAAAAACGGAAATGATACCGGAGCATATACGCTTGATTTTAATTTAAATTTTGAAAATGGTACATCCGTTTGTTCGACCTGTAATGATGGTATTCAGAATGGAACAGAAACCGGAATTGATTGTGGAGGTCCGGATTGTCTAGAATGTTGTCCAGATGCTGGAACGGCTTGCGATGACGGAGACGCCAATACTTTCAACGATGTAGCGGATGGTAGCTGTGGTTGTACGGGGGAGATTTGTCCTACGTCTAATATTCAATGTACGGTTTGTCCAGCAGATTTAGTACTTAACTGCTCCGAGTTAGGAGCTAGTTCTTCAGCGTCTGATCTGCCAATGCCAATTAGTGTAGCCGGTGGTGGATATGATATGACTTTCCAGTTTGCGTCACCCATTGCAGACGGTGGTAACTGCCAGATCAATAGCATAAAATTTGATAACGGGTGTGTGGGTATTCGTACGGCCTGCTGGAATGAAACAGTTAAAGTGACTCCTGATTATCTTACTTGTCAGGGTCCCTTACCGGAGCTACCGTTTACCGTCACCTTCAACGACGAATTGAGTATTTATTTTAATGAAAATGGAGAGCCGTCCGAGTCCTCTAATAGCAGTGCAGTTGCGCAAAATACACAGGTACAAGAATGGTTGGCAGCTGGTCTTAATAGTGTAGTTTGTAACGTGCAGGACTTTACGAATGATTTTGATCCTTCTGTCTTTGACGCAGTCTGTGACGGCGTCAATTCGGCGGAGGAAGTTAGTCAACTGGTTAATTTTAAATGGATAGACTTATGTAACAACGAAATTACTTGTCAGGCGTTGCTTACGATTATTAACGATAGCGAGCCTCCTTGCCCAGATGCCGGAACGGCTTGTGACGATTTTAATCCAGCCACTGAAAATGACCTGCAAGATGGTAACTGTAATTGTATTGGAACGGTTATTCCGCCGGCTCCTTCTGAGTGTGATCGACTTGATTTATCCACTTACCAACCGGTATCTTATGGAGGAGGTGCGGATCGAGGTAATATTCAGGTTATTGAAGATGATCATGGGTTTTTATTAAATAATAATGCCTGGAAAGCGATTCCATTTGAATATACTATTACGGCTGATACCAAACTGGAATTTGAATTTATGAGTAGTCAGGAAGCAGAAATTCACGGAATTGGTTTTGAAAACAATCTTTCTACTGCGTCCAGTGCTGGATTTTTATTCCAGCTTTATGGGACGCAGTCAAATTTTGGCCGTCAGGATTATAATAATTACGCAGAAGAAGGAGTTTACAAAAAATATATTATTCCTGTTGGACAATTTTATACTGGCAATGCTAACTACATGACTTTTGTAATGGATGACGATGCTGCTCCAAGGGATGGGAATAGTCTATTTAGAAATATCAAAGTATACGAAGGAACCTGTACGGATGAGGAGGCCACGATAACCGGTTGTGGGACCGGAAGTATTTCCCGTGATGTTTGGTTAGATATTCCAGGCTATGATTTGAATAGTATTCCGTGGAATTCTGCTGCGGATATTTCGGATGAAATGACCAAGTTTGAAGCACCGATTGATGTGTATGATCACTACGGTACCCGAATGAGCGGCTATATTTGTCCACCACAATCTGGAAATTATACTTTTTGGATTTCTAGTGATGACCAGGGAGAGCTTTGGTTAAGTACCGATGCCAGTCCTGACAATGTACGATTGATTGCGGAGGTTGATGGTTGGACTTATCCTCAGGTCTGGGATAAATATACTGGGCAACAATCAATGGAAATTTATCTTGAAGCTGGTCAACAGTACTATGTAGAGGCTTTTCAGAAAGAACACGAAGGATTGGATAATCTGGCGGTAGGTTGGCAGTGGCCAAACGGGACCATGGAACGTCCGATACTGGGGGCGCATTTATCGCCGTTTATTGGAGCAAGAACGCAAAGTGTAGTGGATGATCCTACTGCGAATGTCAACAATGGCTTTGCAGCTCCAACGACCAACGCTGTGAACAGCAGTTCCAGTATGATGGAAATCAATGTATATCCAAATCCAGCAACGGATGTAATTAATGTGGAGGTAGCAGCCTTTCTTGGGCAGAATATTTCCCTACAGGTTACCAATAGCTTTGGTCAGCCGATCCATCAACAATCTTATGACGAATTGAGCCAGTCGGTACTCCAGATAGATATGAGTAGTTCCGTAATCATAAATGGTCTGTACAATGTTCTAATTATGGGAGCGGATGGAGTCAGCGTAACGGAATCTTTCTTAATTATTAGATAACTATTACTCATATAAAAACGAATAAATTAATAATCTCCGACGTTGCTAAACGTCGGAGATTTTTTTTACCTTTCCATCGTATAAATAAAAATGCTTTTTACCATCATGCCTTAGGCCGGAACGCTTTTCTGGATTGTGATTCATGGTGCAAAGAAGTCGGTTTTGGAGATACCATCGGAAATTTTAGGTAAAAATATTGCCGTCAATGGACTAAGTCTCTTTCCTTACCTATATCCCCAGTTTTTAGATACTCAAGGCCTGAGGGCTGCTAATCAGCGTTATAATTTAGTTAAATCCTTTGCTTATAACCTTTAGAGAGAACATTTTTGCCAAAAATTGGTATATTATATATGCTTATAGTATAAGCTAATGGCCGCTGATCTGCCTGTTAAAGGTAATAATCGAAAAATAATCCATTGTTTTGCCAATATATGCAACCTAAATATTCGTTAATAGTCTATTCAAGCAAGCATTTGGTGCTTTAATTGTACTTAAGAACACTTACACACCATATACTCCTTTTAAAAAAATAAAACTCATGAAATTTAAAGGCTCATTATTCTTTTCGCTTTTTGCTCTTTTGGGAATGGCGATACTCGTAGGTTTTTATGCTCCTCCGGTTGATAATACTGAAAAAGAAGCGATGTTGATGCACCGGATGATTGGTGGTCTCAATCAACTACATTTTAATCCTGTAGAGATTAATGATGAATTTTCTAAGAAAGTATTCAAAGATTATTTGGATCGTATAGATGGAGGACGACGCTGGATTACGCAGGAACAGCTGGATCAGGTAACTCCTTTCAAAACCTTACTTGATGACGAAGCCGCAGCCGGTACTTACCAGTTTTTTGATAAGTCTTTGGTTATGCTGGACGAAGGTATTGCGAAGGCAAGAACTTATTATCCTGAAATTCTTTCTAAGCCTTTTGATTTCACCAAACCAGAAAATCTAGAATTAGACCTTAAGAAAAAAGCATTCGCTAAAAACGATGCGGAATTAAAAGAATACTGGGAAAAATCACTTAAATATGATGTGATGACCAAGTTGGCGAGTAAGTTACGTGGTCAGGAAGACGGTGACGAAAAATTGATTGGAAAAAACCAAGCAGAGTTGGAAACAGACGTACGAAAGACGGTTCTGAAAAATTATGACGACCTTTTTAAAAGAATTGATAAGTTGAAGCGTTCTGACCGCTTGAGTGATTATCTTAATTCAATTGCTAGTTTATATGATCCACATACCGTTTATTTTGAACCAAAAGACAAGGAAGATTTTGATATCAGAATGTCTGGAACTTTAGAAGGTATTGGTGCTCAACTAAGAGGTGAAGACGATTATACAAAAGTGATCCGTATCATCCCCGGTGGACCAGCTTGGAAGCAAAAGGAATTGGAAGCCAATGATCTGATTATGAAAGTTCGTCAGGACGGTGAGGAAGAAGCGCTGGACGTGACGGGTATGAGGCTGGACGAAGTGGTAACCTATATTCGTGGAAAAAAAGGAACAAAAGTTATTCTTACCGTTAAGAAAGAAAACGGAGAGATACAAGAAATAATGATTACCCGAGATGTGGTTGTTTATGAAGAGAGCTACGCTAAATCCGTGATCCTCGACTATCCTGGTAAAATGGAAAATGTAGGATATATTAAGCTACCGCAATTCTACGCGGATTTTAATCGTCGTGGTGGTCGTAGTTCAGCTACGGATATTGGTAAAGAGTTAGAAAAATTAAAAGCACAAAATGTCAACGGAATTATTCTTGATTTGAGAAATAATGGAGGTGGTTCATTACGTGATGTACAAAAGATGACAGGCTACTTTATCGAAGAAGGGCCGATTGTACAGGTGAAGTCTCGGGATCGTGATCCAGACATCCTGGAAGATAGTGATTCTCGTGTACAGTACGACGGACCACTGATTGTGATGGTAAACTCATTTAGTGCTTCGGCTTCTGAAATTTTAGCGGCGGCTTTACAAGATTACGGAAGAGCAATCATCGTAGGTAGCAAGTCTACTTTTGGAAAAGGAACGGTACAAAGATTTTTTGATCTGGATCGTGGTTTACCAAGTGGTTCTGATATTACTCCGCTGGGTGAGGTGAAATTAACTATTCAGAAATTTTACCGGGTCAACGGTGGTTCCACTCAATTAAAGGGAGTGGTACCAGATATTGTTATTCCAGACCGTTATCACTTCATCGAAGTAGGAGAGCGGGAGTACGAAAAAGCGCTACCATGGACAGAAATTAAGGCGGTACCTTACAGCCAGAATGTAACAAGTCTCGACAATTTACCTGCTGTTAAAAAAGCGAGTGAAGCGCGAATCGCAAAAAGCGAAATTTTTAATGCAGTGCTGGACAATGCTAAGCGTTTAAAGGAGCAAAGTGATGATACAAATTATACCTTGAAGCTTTCTGAATTTCAGGCAGACCAGGCCGAAAGAAAAGAATCAGGTGATAAATTTGCGGAATTATTTAAGCCCATTGATGGACTTTCTGTTAAGAATTTAGCCGCGGATATGGAGAGTATTACGATGGATACCACCAAAATTGCCAGCAACGAAGAATGGATGGAAAGTATTAAAGAAGATGCTTATCTAGAAGAAGTACTTTACATCATGCGAGACATGACCGCAACGGCTGGTAGTCGTGCAGTTGCACCAGTTGAGCCGAGGATAAACAAGAGTAAGAATAACTAATAGTTGAATCATTTTTATAAAAAAAGTGCATTTCCTTATTATGGGGAATGCACTTTTCTGTTTTTAGAATAATTTTCAACAAAACCAGAAGTAATCTTTTCCTCGCTGCTTATTTTTTCTTTTTAAAAAATCTTCTATTTCTTTTCGTGCAGAAGGAGTCGCCACCGCAATCCCAATCATCCAATTTTTTTTGGAATCCAGTATTTCGGTTGAAGTCAGTATTTGATTGTAAATATTGATGCCTTGTTTTTTAGGATTATTCGTCATCCAATGAAAGGGGTGACCATACTTTAAAAAATAACGGGCTATGAATTTTCCTTTTTTTCCGGCTCCCCAGATCGTAAAAGGGCGTCGGGAATCATAGTGCAATTTAATAAACCAATATAATTTCAGTTCCAGATAATATTGATCCGCATAAATGGGATTATTCCGCGAAGTACGATCAGGATGGTCGCGCCAAAGGTGAACCGTTTCCGGTATACCGGTTATTTTAAAACCTTGTTCGTAAAATCTAAAACAAAGATCATAATCTTCTGGATAACGATCCGTATCAAAAGCACCTGCTGCGATTAAGTCTGTGCGATGAATCAACCAAGCCGGAGAAGGGAGTACACATTCCCGGTATAAATCTTCAAAATGCGATTGGTGGTGTACCAACTGATTTAGCCAGTTTTGGTATTTTTTATAGCCATCTCCCAAGGCTGTCTTTGAAAAATAAGCCACGGTTCCTGTAACTATGTGCCCCGGTCCTTGTTCCAGTAATGCTTCGTGTAGATATGTCAGTTTGTTTACGGGCATCAAATCATCCGCGTCCATACGAGTGATAAAATCTCCCTTACTGTGAAGAAAGGCTAATCGTAGGGCTGGAATGATTCCTTTCTCTGTATTATTAAAAAGATGTACCCGGAGGTCATTCGCGGCAAATTTGGCTAGGATTAGACCCGAATCGTCGGTAGAATGATCATTCACGGCCAGTAATTCCCAGTCCTTAAAAGATTGTTCCTGAATGGACTCCAGGCAATCTTCCAGGTAAGGAGCGGCGTTAAAAACAGGGAGAAGAATCGAGATCATTTGTGCATAAGTTAAGTCTAAAAGTTAAAAGAAGATAAAGTCGCTTATTTCAGATTTTCTATTTAAAAAATTGGGTTTAAATCCTGTCCTTTCCGTATAAAAATACTATCTTTGCACCGTTTTTAAGAAACCAACAACTGTTAACATTAGACAATTATAACTAATACAAAAGGATTATGGCAAATATTGGTAAAATTACTCAAGTCATTGGCCCCGTTGTGGACATTAGCTTTGCTGGCGAAAATTCAGAATTGCCCGAGATTTTAAACGCATTATCGATCAAGCGTGAAACGGGTGAAACGCTCATCCTGGAATGTCAGCGTCATTTAGGCGAAGACAGTGTACGTGCGATTGCGATGGACTCTACAGATGGCCTGGTACGAGGTATGGAAGTAAAAGACGATGGTAAGCCAATTAGTATGCCCGTAGGAGAGCAGATCATGGGACGTCTCTTTAATGTAGTAGGGGAAGCGATTGATGGAATTGGGGAAGTACCCAAAGGAGATGACGCAATGCCGATTCACCGTAAACCACCTCCGTACGATCAATTATCTGTGGAAACGGAAATTCTTTATACCGGAATTAAGGTAATTGACTTGATTGAGCCTTATCCTAAAGGTGGAAAAATTGGTTTGTTTGGTGGAGCCGGAGTAGGAAAGACGGTATTGATTATGGAATTGATTAATAATATCGCCAAAGGTTACGAGGGTATCTCGGTTTTTGCCGGAGTAGGAGAGCGAACGCGGGAAGGAAACGATTTGCTGCGGGAGATGATAGAATCAAACGTGATTAAATACGGAGAAGCATTCAACCATAGTATGGAAGCAGGTGGATGGGATTTATCTAAGGTAGATAAAAAAGCATTGACGACCTCGCAAGCCACCCTGGTATTTGGACAAATGAACGAACCTCCTGGAGCACGGGCACGAGTAGCTTTATCAGGATTGACCATTGCGGAATATTTTCGGGATGGTGATATGAGTGATCCAACCGGTGGTAAGGATATTCTTTTCTTTATTGATAATATCTTCCGGTTTACACAGGCGGGTTCTGAGGTGTCGGCCCTGCTGGGACGAATGCCTTCAGCGGTAGGATACCAACCAACGCTTGCTTCAGAGATGGGACTGATGCAGGAGCGAATTACTTCTACTAAGCGAGGTTCTATTACTTCGGTGCAGGCAGTATATGTACCTGCGGATGATTTAACGGATCCAGCACCAGCAACGACGTTTGCTCACTTGGATGCAACAACTGTACTTTCTCGTAAAATTGCTTCTTTAGGTATCTATCCTGCGGTGGATCCGCTGGATTCGACTTCTCGTATTATGGATCCAAAAATTATTGGAGACGATCATTACGACACAGCTGAGGCAGTTAAACAAATTTTACAACGATACAATGAATTGCTGGATATTATCGCGATTCTGGGAATGGAAGAACTTTCAGAAGAAGATAAGCAGGTGGTACACCGAGCACGTCGTATTCAGCGTTTCTTATCGCAACCTTTCCACGTAGCGACACAGTTTACGGGACTAGAGGGAGTGTTGGTAAGAATCGAAGATACCATCAAAGGGTTTAAGATGATTCTGAACGGAGAAGTAGATCAGTATCCGGAAGCAGCTTTCAATCTTAAAGGAACCATTGAGGAAGTAATCGCAGAAGGTAAGCGTATCCTGGCAGAAGTAGAATAAGGAAAGTGTAGATAGGTTTTTAGAAATAAAAAATTATTAAAATGAATATAAGCGTATTAACTCCGGACCAAACGATTTTTGAAGGACCCATTAAGTCTTTAAAAGTACCTGGCGTCGGAGGAGCTTTTGAAATCCTGCGTGGACACGCTGCGTTGGTATCTGCGCTCAAAGGCGGATCGGTTCGAATTATTGAGGAAGATGGTACGCGAAAAGTTTTTGCAATCGAAAAAGGCTTCGTAGAAGTATTAAACGATAATATCTCCTTACTCGTACAAGGTGTGACGCAGGAGATGTAAAAAAATAAGTCATTTTGTTAAAGGGCAGCGTCGGACAGATGTTGCCCTTTTTTTATTTGAGGGGCGAGAGGGTTCTTCTCCCAACGGTATAGCAATGTAGGGCAGAAGGCATATAGTCAAATGTAACCAAATTGAGTCATTTAGAATCAATCGTTTGATCTTATATGACCTTAAAATGCATTTTAAGGTAATTTAACTAAGAATAACACATCTAAATTGAAATGCTAATTCATGAATTGCCTCTATGAGTAGCGAATACTCGCCCATTCCTCCCGAATACTAAAACCCACCGTTCTCTACCGCGAATTACCCGCACCTTGCAAGTACAATCTATTTTTCATCACTAAAATCAAAAAAAATGAAAAGGTACCTGCATCTTGGAATCGCCCTTACCATCTTAACCCTCACTTTCGCTGGCGTCTTGATTTATTATAAAATTAAACACGATAGAGTTGCTGCTAAATTATCTCAAACGATCAATCCAGACGAAGTTTCTCCACTCAGTTTTGATCAGGTGCACCAGCATACCTTGACACAAATTCGACTCGGCGATGGGGTACCAATGGGCATGCAACTGGCCGTGCGCTGGAAAATCGAAAACGAGGAAAACTTTAAAACGCAGTTTCCATCGGTAGATGATTATTACCAAAAAATAATTGTACCGCGTTGTTTTGAGATTACGAGCACCGTATCTAATACTTACGAAAGCGTAGACTCGGTCTTTAGTCCACAGCGACAGCAATATCTGGACGATATCAAATCTAATCTCTACGGACGTTTGGGTGAAGACGGAATCAGTATTAAAGAAGTGATTGTCTCTAATCTCGTTTTTCCCACTAATTACACCAAAGCGATGGAAGAGAAAGGGCTACAGCGCCAAGAACTCGAACGCATTAAACAACGACAAGTGGCGGAACTGGCACGTGCCGAGGCGGAAAAGGAAAAGGCGAAAGCGGACGGAAAAGTAGCCATCGTAAAAGCAGAAGCGGCGGGTCGACTGCAAGAAATTCAGGCTGAAACGGAAAAAAGTCAACGGGCCATCGAAATGGCTAAGGCCGAAACGCAAAACCGTGTAGCATTACTAAAAACCTCCAACGAGGCCGAACGTAACCGTGTACTCGCCGCCGCCGAGCTGGAACGTCAAACAGAACTTAAAAATCTGGAACTACAAAGACTCCGCGAAATAGATAATCTTGCCATCGAAAAGAAAAAACGGATGCGCCTCGACGAACTGGATAGCGAAATGCGTTTTGCCAAACTTTGTTCAGAAAATCCAACTTATGCCTCTTATCTGGTTAACAAAGAATTGGCAGATAATGTGCAGATTGCAGTATTGCCCACGACCGCAACGGATCAGAATGTATTTAGTGATTTGATTGGTCAAAGAATGGAGAAGATGATGCCGGCGTTCAGGCCGGAGTAGGTAGGGCAGTTAATTAGTTATCGGTTAATCAGTGACCGCCACCGTAGGCACTGATTAACCGATATACCGGTTAACTAATTCACACCTCAAAAATCCTTACCTTCTTGCGCTTCAACCTCGTATTATTTACCAAAGGAATAAGCTTGCCAACCGCTTCTGTAGCTACGGCCACAAACGCGCAATCTGCCTTCAACTCAATATTGCCAATCTGATCTTTTTTCAAATCACCTTGTTTAAAAAATAAACCTGCGATATCGCCCTTGGAAATTTTATCCTGTCGACCACCGGAGATAAATAAAGTGGTCCATGGAGTTGGCTTGGGTATTGGAGCGTCGGTAATTTTTTCCGTTTCCATTTCTGTAATGAAATCTGGTAATTCTTCGTCGACCCAGTGTAGTACATACGCGGTACCTTCGCGGTGCATCCGGGCCGTTCGTCCGTTACGGTGCGTAAACTCTTCGCGCTTTAGCGGCAGGTGATAATGAATGATAAATTTTATTTCGGGGATATCAATTCCACGGGCGGCGAGGTCGGTGGCAATTAATAATTGGTGTGTACCATTCCTAAATTTTATTAATGAACGTTCCCGGTCGCGTTGTTCCATTCCGCCGTGAAAACAATCGTGGGCGATACTGATTTCTTTTAGATGTCCGCTCACGCGATTTACCGCATCTCTGAAACTACAAAAGACAATACCGGGTTGGTTACCTAGATGACGTAGTGCTTGGCCAAGTGTTTCCAACTTATCTTTTTCTGGAGATACGATAGCTTTGATGGTCACTTGTACGCTGTCTTCGTGCAGGAAGTTGACCATTAGCGGTTTGGCGACTTCAACAAAATCGGGAATTTGTACCCCTTGGGTGGCGGAGGTCAATATCTTTTTCTGGACCGAAGGCAGGGACGTTAAAATCTCTTTCATCTCTCCCTCAAAACCAACTTCCAGCGATTTATCGAATTCGTCTAGCACCAGCACGTGAATAGAGCGGGTCGAAACTGTTCCCCGGCGGATGTGGTCGGCGACTCGTCCGGGCGTACCGATCAGCACGGCGGGTGGATGTTCTAACTCCTCGCGATCTTTGGCGATTTTCCTTCCTCCATATACCGCATTGACTTTATAGCCCGTCCCCATTTCGCGCAGGACTTGTTCGATTTGGATCGCTAGTTCCCTGGAAGGAACGAGGATGAGGGCCTGGACTTCTGGATTTTCGGGGATTAACTCAGCTAATAGAGGTAGCAAAAAAGCGATGGTCTTTCCTGTTCCCGTGGGAGAAAGAATGATAGCCTCCGGTGCGGTATGAATTGCCAGACTGGCTTCCTCCTGCATGGGGTTGAGGGTGATACCGAGCTTTTTTAGAATGTCCGACTGGTCTTTTATTTTTTTCTGCATAAATGCAAAAATAAGGATAAATAGGGGAGGAGGGAGGGAATCATAGATCTTTGGGGAAGACTCAGTAATACATTATCACTGATCAATAATTTTGCGGCTATAAGCTGATAATCAACAAAAAACCTATCTTTACGAACCAGTTTCTCTTCTAAATCGTTATATAGTTATCTAATGTTGATGGAAACTCAATCGTATGAAAATACCAGAATTAAATAAAGACGAATTATTTAACAAACTCAAGAGCTACGCAAGAGAGCTGGGCGTTCGTGCCGTATATTCTACGCTGTTGCTTTATTATACCTATCAGCAAAAAGAAACCCCCGGTTGGGCTCGTAAAATTGTTTTGGGAGCTATCGCTTACTTGATCAACCCTTTTGATGCCATTCCGGATCTGTCACCGATTGTCGGTTATACGGACGATATTGGAATTTTAGGTTTTGCGTTGGTGACCATTTCGGGTTATATCAATATGGAGGTGAAAATAAATGCTCGAAAGAAGGCGAAAGAGTGGTTTAAAGAAATTGATTTGGATTTACTCAAATCTATTGAGGATCGGATAAGTTAATTTATTGGTTAATTCGTGAGTTCGTGCTATATACGTCAAGCTATTGAAAACTATCCTCCGACACTTGGCGCTAATAAGCACATTGGAGAAACTAATTAACTGATTTCCAAGCAACCAATTTAAACCTAATTGTTTCCCTCTTCGTATACCAATTCATGTCTTTAATCTCTAATGTTTTCCATCAACTGATTTTCTGGTTAAAAGTATCCCGTCCGGGACTTTGGTTTGCGACTATTTGGTTATACCTTTTACCGACCAGTCAAGTGACGGATATCTGGTTTTCCGTTCCATTCTGGATTGGTTTTTTCTTCGTTTGTTTTCCGCTAAATTTTTTAGTGTACGGATGGAATGATATTGTGGATCGTGAGATTGACTTGATTAATCCACGAAAGGATAGTTTTTTGTTTGGTGCGCGCGGAACGGAGTCCCAGCTTGAGTCCTTAAAATGGGCGATCACCGGAGTACATCTGATTTATTTACCCATACTATTGTTTTACACAAACTGGAAAATGCTTCTTCTCTTTTCCGGAATTATCATCATCAACGGATTATATAATTTACCAAAAAACGGATTGCGTAGCCGCCCACCATTAGAATTACTTTGCCAGATAGGCTATTTACTCGTCGCTCCTTTTAGTATTTTAATCAACGACCTATCTCCGTTACCATGGATCACTTATTTTTATCTGTTACTTTTTGCCTGGCAGTCTCATTTAATCGGAGAAGTGATGGACATCGTCCCGGATCGAGCTGCGGGTCGAAAAACGACCGCTACGGTCATTGGTATTATCAAAACAAAATGGCTGATTATCGGAATTGTCGTCGTAGAAGTTAGTTTATTGTTTTTCGTTTTTAAAGATTTTATCTTTGGAGGAATGCTGGCGCTGGGATTAATTTGGCTACTTTTGGATTTATTATTTATTTATAAAAATCAACGCTATACCTTATTTCAGATGCAATTATTTGGAATTATGTCGAATGTAGTAGCCGTCGCTAGTATGGCGTATGTGTGGTGGTCTGGGTGTTTACTTGTTTTATAATTAAGAATTAATAATGTCTCTTCTTTCGTGTTTTACTTTAACGGGTATTATTCATTGTTAAACCTATTTCAAAAATAAAAAATTAGTAATGTTAAACGAAATCAATCTGTAAAGAATTCGCAATAAAAGAGATACACGTTAAAGAGCATTATTAATTATTCATTAACCCACAATTCATTAAAAAAATGTCTTACTGTGATTTATCCAACGGCCTTCCGGCCACTCATGTTCACCGGATGTACCACGATACCGAGTATGGATTTCCAATCGATTCCGATGACGAATTATTTGGGAGGTTAATTTTAGAGATCAATCAGGCTGGATTATCGTGGTTAACTATTCTAAATAAAAAAGAAAATTTTCGCAAGGCGTATAAAAATTTCTCCATTAAAAAGGTTGCTAAATTTACCGAAAAAGACCGGGAGCGATTACTTAACGACGCGGGTATTATTCGCAACCGCCTAAAAATCAACGCTGCTATTCACAATGCCCAACAGATTTTAGAACTCCAAAAAACGTACGGCTCTTTTAAAAACTGGCTGGACAGCCACCATCCGCTGGACAGAGCTGCCTGGGTGAAATTATTTAAAAAGACCTTTAAATTTACCGGAGGAGAAATTACCAATGAATTCTTGATGAGTTCTGGCTACCTGGCGGGTGCACACGACGAAGATTGTCCCATTTATAAAAAAATTCTGAAAGCCAAACCTCGTTGGTCAAAAAAATAAAATTAGCTTATTTAAATTTAGAAGTTGTTTAAAAACTCCAAAACTGCCTGCGAGCTGATAAAATTCTCCAATTCTTCGTCTTTTTTCTCGTCCATAGCGCGGCTATACACTCAAAAAAGAGACTTAAATTGAAAATTTTTCTTTAGCTCTCGGCTGCTTTTCGAATTCTTAAACAACTTCTTAGCATGAACAATTAATACTCTGTAAATATTGATTATTTTTGAACAACCTGCCTTGCTGCGTCACGCAAGTAGGCTCAATGATTCAACAACTCAACAATCCATGCCCGACAACTCCCTCAGTCTCAACAAATTTATCAGCAATACCGGACGCTGCTCGCGTCGCGAAGCGGATAAGTTGATTAAAGAAGGGCGAGTGACGATTAACGGAAAGATAGCGGTTTTGGGAAATCGTGTTAGCCCTGGAGATAAAGTACTGATTGATAAGAAATCACTCAAAGCCAAACCCCGCACCTTATACCTGGCGTTCAATAAACCCGTTGGCATTGTTTGTACGACCGACGAGCGGGAGAAAAAAAATATCATTCGATTCATCAATCATCCGGAACGACTATTTCCGATTGGGCGACTTGACAAGCCTTCGCAGGGATTGATATTCTTAACCAACGACGGAGATATTGTCAACAAAATTTTACGGGCTGGTAACAACCACGAAAAAGAATATCAGGTCACCGTGGATCGGCCGGTTACTGATAAATTTATTCAAAAAATGCAGGCGGGTGTTCCGATTCTTGACACGGTAACGCAGCCTTGTCAGGTGACGCAATTGGGTGATGATACTTTTAAAATAATTTTGACGCAGGGACTTAACCGACAAATCCGACGGATGTGCGAATACCTTGGATACAACGTTACGCGTCTCAAGCGTACGCGAATCATGCACGTGCAGCTGAGCAAACTACCACCTGGAAAATGGCGGGAACTAACTCCGCGAGAGGTTAAAAAATTAAAACATTTGATTGGCGATTCTTCCAAAACGGAGGAGGCTTCTGCGATTCCTGAGAAAAAAGTAAGAGAAAAAAAGACGAAAAGAAAATCTGTTCAGTCACCCAAGGAAAAAGAGGAGCCAACTGATTTTTTTGAAGGAAAAAAGCCTAAATGGCTGGTCAAAAAGGAAAGAAATAAAAAACGAAACTGGCGCCCTGGTCAGTAAAGGATATGTGTAGAAGTTGTTTAAGAGTGAAGCAAAATCAAAATAATTAAATTTTATCAACCTAAAAAATTATTATGAAGAGTAGTTTTGATCTAAATCATACCGACGAAGCGATTGCTCGTATTCACCAACTTACGCCAACGACCACTCCACAGTGGGGCAAAATGAACGTCGCCCAAATGCTGGCCCACCTAAACGTCGCTTATGACATGGCGTATACCGACAAATATCCATCCCCTAATTTTTTGGTTCGCTGGATGCTTACCCGCTTTGTAAAACCGGCGGTAGTGGGACCTAAACCATACGCTAAAAATATTCGTACCGCACCCGCTTTTCTCGTGGCATCTGATCAGGATTTTGAAAAAGAAAAGAAGAAGTTGATAGATTATATTAAACAAACGCAGTCGCTGGGAGCAGCTCATTTTGAACAAAAAGAATCTAACTCTTTTGGTAAACTAACAGCGGGGGAGTGGAGTACACTTTTTTACAAACACCTGGATCACCACCTGACACAATTTGATGTATAGGATTTTACACAACCTAAAAAAAAGGAACACCGAACTCCGAAGAGAATCGATATTCCTGCCATGTACTGAAATTGTCTTGTACTATTTGTTTGGGTTAAGAACATAAAGCTAAAATTATAGCCAAGACATTTATATTTTGAAATTAGGTTTTATCCTTTTTTAGTTAAAGTTTATTTTTTGAATAAAATAATATCTGTAGGCAAACTGTTAATTTACTTCTCAGGTATACTTGTTTTAGGTAGTAACTTATTGAAAAGGCATACTTAGCCTGCTATTTCCTGATCATCTTAGAAAAACTAAAGCACAAAAATGTGTGCCAGCTTAAACTATTAAATCAGCTGAAAACTCAGGGTATAGTTTTTTAAAAAAAGAAATATGGAAAAGTAATGAATAGATGGGGCCGGACGGACCACGGTTGTAGGTAGAAAATTTCATTTTAGGTGATTTTAGAATGATTCAAAGGTTTCTAAAAAATGAGCTAACCTGCTCTGGAAATTATAACGAAGAATTCAATTAAAAGTTTCTTTCTTAAATATATTTAAGAAAAAAATATGCCAAATTCTGCTGTTGGCTTTTAGTCATTGGCTATTGGCTTCCCTAAAATGTGAAAGAATCAGTTACTTTGTCAAGCTCGTTGAATTAACCTGATTGTCAATAACGTGATTTCATATTCAAGCATATAGGGAAGCTAACGGCCAATAACTAATGGCTAAAATAGCGTTAAATTACTGTTCCAGATATTTTACTGGCGCATTGGTATTATAAAAAACAAAAGACCAGATGTCTGCTTGTTCGTCAATAATCTTCGAGGTAGGTTTCCCCGCACCGTGTCCCGCGTTGGTTTCAATTCGGATCAAAACGGGATGATCTCCTTTATGCACTTCTTGTAATTTAGCGGCAAATTTAAAAGAATGAGCAGGTACGACCCGGTCATCATGATCTGCGGTGGTGATCATTGTGGCTGGATATTCCGTCCCTTCTTTTAGATTATGCAGCGGGGAATAGGAAAGCAAATTTTTAAAATCTTCCGGATTATCGCTACTGCCGTATTCTGGAATCCATCCTTTACCGACCGTAAATTTATGATACCGCAACATATCCATGACGCCTACCGCTGGCAGAGCTACCGCAAATAAATCAGGACGTTGGGTCATTGCTGCACCTACTAATAATCCACCATTTGATCCGCCGGCAATCGCCAGCTTATCTTTACTAGTGTAATTATTACCAATTAAATATTCTCCGGCGGCAATAAAATCATCAAATACATTTTGTTTGTTTTGAAGCATTCCACCTTTGTGCCATTCTTCACCGTATTCTCCACCACCCCGTAAATTAGGCATGGCGAATACGCCACCATTTTCTAATAATAAAATTCTGGAAGTACTAAAGGAAGGAGTCAAACTGACATTAAATCCTCCGTAGGCATAGAGATAGGTCGGTGCTGTTCCGTCCAGTTTCAGGTCTTTGGCGTGGACAATAAACATCGGTACCTTAGTACCATCTTTACTGGTGTAAAAGACTTGTTTTTCGATATAATCTTCCGGATTGAATTTTAATTCCGTTTTATAAAATTCCGTTGAAGTTCCCTTTTTAACATCATAGCGAAAGATAGTGCCCGGATATGTAAAGGAAGTAAAAGTATAAAACAAGATATTATCTTCTTCCTTGCCACTAAAACCATACGCTGATCCCAGTCCGGGCAATTTGATTTCCTTTTTGTTAGTTCCGTCATAATCATACTGATAAATTCGGGTCGTCGCATCCTGCAAATAACTGGCAAATAATTTTCCACCACCAGTAGAAATACCTTGTAGTAAATTTTCTGTTTCGGGAATTATTTCCTTCCAGTTTTCTGGTTCAGGACTTTTAATGTCCAGTTCTACCATTCGATATTTCGGTGCCCCAATATCTGTTTGCACCAGCATTTTATCACCAATATTGTGTACCACGGAACTCTTGTTTTTATATCCTTCAAAAAGGGTAACGAACTTGCTGTCTTTTTTATCAAGGTCTTTGTAGTAGACTGCGTAACCATCCGTTCCAGGGGCTGCGTAAAGAATAAAAAAGCGCTCATCTTCGGTCACGCCACCGTAGTGGTACATATTGGGATTTTTAGGATCTTCATAAACTAATTGATCTTTAGATTGGTCATCTCCTAATTTGTGAAAATAAACACTGTGATTGCGATTGTCTCCCGAAAATTCATCTCCTTCCGTGGGTGCCGGATAGCGACTATAAAAGAAACCATCTCCTTTCCAGCTGGCACCAGAAAATTTTACCCACTCTAATTCATCAGACAGCTGCTTTTTAGTAGCTACCTCCATTACATAAAATTTTTGCCAGTCTGATCCAGCATCCTGACGCGAATAGGTGACGTATTTATAATCGTTCGAAAAGCCCGCCAAACTAATCGCGGTCGTACCTTCTTTAGAAAAAGAATTTGGATCGATAAAAACCTCCGGTTCTCCGTCCAGCCCTTTTTGAAAGTAAATAACGGATTGATTCTGTAGTCCGTCATTTTTATAGAAAAAATAATATTCACCTGCTTTGAAGGGAGAGGATAATTTGGGATAATTGAATAATGCTTCGTAGCGTTCCCGTAGTTTGTCCCGAAAAGGAATTTGCTCGAGATATCCCTGGGTGACTTTATTCTGTTCACCTACCCAGGCTTTGGTGTCTTCCGCATTATCATCTTCCAGCCAGCGGTATTCATCTTTAATTTCAGTATCGTGATAAGTATCAACCTGATCGGTTTTTTTAGTAGTAGGATAATTCACCGGGATATTTGTGTTTTGGGTAGCGGTCTCCGTTTCCGGGGTCGCACAATGAGAGAAAATAATAAGGAGGAAAAGATAAAATAGTAGGTTTTTCATAATAATGGTTTATTTGATGAGGATTAAAGAGCAGATTATCTATCCCAGTTACTTCAAATTATCTGTATTTAAATTCCTTCGGGCAGATGTTGTCTAAAAATACCAAATTTATTCATTTTCATTAAATCTAATAGGAGGTGAGTTTTCCTATGAGTTGGAATTAAAGAAATGGTGAACAAGAAATTACATCATATTCTTGAACAATTTTAGGGTACATTTAATCCTCCGGAATATCATACACCTTTTCGTTCGATGTTTTTTCTAAACCCATTTCCTCCATCTGATCCATCATATCTATGGACTGATCCCAGAAGTCTTTGATGATTGGTTTTATCTGAACGAATACTGTTTTGGCATGTTCGGGAAATTCTTTTACGTAAACGTAGGTCCTAGAGTCACGTCTGGTAGTGTCGTCAATTAGATGAGATTGATCAGCAAACCAAAGGATGTAACTATATAAGAAGATCATAAAAAAAGCGGAAAGAATCCCTCCCATAATTTGATTGATGATATTGATATTGGCAGCTTGTAACAGGCTCTCTAGCCCTTTGGCAAGCGTTCTGATCAAAATCATGACAATAGCAAAAGATAAAAAGAATCCTGCTAGAAACATAAGAGGTTTATCCTGCCCAGTACTTTGTTTAAGGAAAGTCGTCATCGGTCCGGCAAATTTAATTCCAGCCATTATCCCGAAGATTATCGATAAAGCATATAATACCGTTTTGATGATCCCACGGGAAAATCCGATATAGAAACCAATCAAGACCATGATCCCGAACATAATATCAATTGCCATAGTAGTTGTTTTTGTACCAGCGGGAATAAATATCCCGGATGGTCTTACCAAAGATAACGTATTCCCGCCAATAATTCCAACAAACCAAAGGGACTTTGAGTTCGGTAACGATACTATTTCAACGTCTTTTTAATGCTTTTTATGACATTTTTGGATCTTTAAATAGTAGATTATTCCCGCAAATATTTCCCCAAAAAGCCCATCATCACCCGATAAACTTCAAATTTGTTCTCCTCGTTATGGAACCCATGCCCTTCGTTATATTTTACCATATAAGGCACCTCAATTCCTCTGGCTCTTAAAGATCGTACAATTTGATCCGCTTCGTCAATATTTACCCTTGGATCATTGGCTCCTTGAATGACCAGTAGTGGTGTTTTGATTTGATCCGCGTGTAGCGCGGGAGAGTAAGCTTCCATCATTTCACGGTCTTTTTCCGGATCTCCGACCATTGCGTACATCATTTCCAGATAGGGCTTCCAGTAGGGTGGAATAGTTTGTAAAAAAGTCAGCAAGTTAGAAACACCTACGTAGTCTACCGCACAGCAATACAAGTCAGGAGTATAAGTAACGCCTGCCAGGGTCGCATAACCACCGTAGCTTCCTCCGTAAATAGCGATTCGTTTTGGATCGGCAATACCTTCTTTGATCAACCAATGGACTCCATCGGTAATATCATCCTGCATTGACTGCCCCCACTGTTTAAAGGATGCTTCCCAAAATTTTCGACCGTATCCGGTGCTTCCTCTAAAATTGATCTGTAATACGGCGTAGCCACGACTGGCCATCAATTGTATTTCCGGATTATACCCCCAGTTGTCGCGGTGCCATGGACCACCGTGGGGATTAACAATCACCGGAATATTTTCTGGCGTTACCTGTGGCGGAAGCGTAAGATAACCGTGAATCTTTAGACCATCCCGTGCGGTAAACACGATGGGTTGTACGGTCGCCATATCGGCTTCATCAATCCAGGGACTAACCTCAGAAATCATCTTCAGGGTATCCGTTTTTTTATCATAAAAATAATAAGTCCCCAACGAACGATCACTCACCGTTCGGATAATATATTTGTCTTCTTCCCGGTTTTTACTCACTAAATAAACTTCATAATCTCCCAGATCTTTTTCTAAACGGTCTTGTAATTTTGCTCTTTCCTCATCCAGAAAATGATAGTGGAATTTGTCGGTGGTATACGTTACGTGGGTGAGTACTTTACGTTTACGAGAATAAGAAAGCCCGGAAACATCTACGGACTGATGACTAAAAATAGGCGCACCTGTTTCTTTTCCTGTTTTGAGATTGAAACGAATAATTACTGCCTTATCCCGATTTAGATTAGAACTAACAAATACAATGTTGGGATCGGAAAAATCAAAAAATAACGGAGAGATACTTTCTCTGAAATCCGTCTTAATCACTTCCCGAAATGGCTGGTCTTCCGTTTCTCGATACATCAAAACGGTATTGGTTCCATCCACCACTTTGCTGGCTAAACGAAGCTTTCCTTGATGATCGGTCATCCACTGATCCAGTGGTTCCATCGGGTTCGTGTTTTCTGCCAACTGAGTCAGTTTACCGGAATTAATATTCAGGCGATAAGGATCAAATAATTGTGGATTATTTTTATTCAAACCAATAATAATGGCGTCCTCTTCATCTTTTAAATCGTCGATTATTTGAATACGAACTTTATCAAAAGGCGTGAGATCTTTGGCATTTTGACCATCCTTATCTACTGCCAATAATTTAAAATTTTCATCTCCACCGCTGTCTTTGATAAATAACAGTCGGTGATCATTTGCCCACAAATAGCCATTGATATCACGTTCTGTTTCGTGGGTGATCTGAACTGGATTACCACCGCTAAGCGATTGAGTAAAAATGTTTTTTCTGCCACCAACGGGACTGAGATAAGCATAATGTGTTCCGTCCGGAGAAAGTTGGTATCCTGTTTTTTCTGGAGTCCGGAAAAAATCTTCCACGTTGTATTTTACGTCAGCCTGATCATGTTTGATCCATTTTTTCAAGGTTGCCGAGGTAGAAGGTAAAGAGGTATCACCTGGCAGAGCGGTAGTAGTGTTATTCATTAAATTATTATTTTTCTTAATGTGGCAGAGTTTTTGTGCTTGTTTTCTAGTAAAAGCCCTTATTAATGAGTCGTTAAGTGATGGTAATAAATGACTAATGTTAAATTAAACCCAAAATAAGCGGTTCACACCTTATCAGGCACATTTTACCCGTTTAATTTTGTATATTGTTCTTTTAATATCAGTTTTTATACTGACTTTTAGCGAAAACCCCAATTTATTTAAAATAAACCAAAGAAAAGAACCTCTTACGAGGTCATTACTTAAAAGTGAAAACGGTAGAAACGCCCGTAAATGGGTATTGTTTTAATTTGCTTAATTACATTGACATGAAAGCATTTATAATAGCCCTGATTGCTTGCCTAACCTTTTCAATAGGTAATGCGCAACAACTACCTAAGGTCTTTTTGTTGGGGGAACACGAAAAAGCGTTTGATGAGTTAACAAAAAAGCATACCGATATGCTGTTGACTGTCTGTAACGATAACATGACTGAGGCTTTTACCAAGTGGCAAGATATGCTTATGGGCATGGAGGCTCACGCGCACGAGGTAGGTTATGATCTTAATGGTAGTAAAATGTGGTTCAATATTTTTTGGTCACCTGAAGGTCGTATTAATCATATCGCTTATTATCTTAAACCAAACTCCAGAAATCTGGATCAGGATAGTTTAAAGCTGTTTTTGATTAGTTTTATGAATCAGTATAACCTGCCTATTTCCTATAATAAGAATTTTTCTCACTACGGTAGTGCCTCTTTCCCAATGGCTGCTCCCCGTTCAGGATTGGAGACAAATACAAAAAAAAAGCAAACGGGCGCCTTGGCCAGAGAAAATAATATAACTACAGGTAACGACGATAAATGAATTTTTGCCAATAATTAACATTTCAATATCGTGTTATTTAAAAAATAGTCAGCATCTTTGATCTTCAAGATGCTGACTATTTTTTTTGAAGTTGTTCTAAATTTCTTTATTCTAATTTGATGAATGTAAGTGCTTCCTGTGTTTTCTTTTTCTGCTTCTTTTTTGTTTTATTTAGTGCCTGTAACCGTCCGGATGAAACGGAAGTGCTCTGGAGAGAAATTACAATTCCTACCGCTGACCGGCTCGAAGGAGTCTATTTTTTAAATGATACAGTTGGACACTTGGTAGGTGGAATTGCTTATCAGCAGGGTATCCATCTGGTAACTTATGATGGGGGAAGAAGTTGGGAGAAAAGTGACTTTTCTAATACTATTTATGATTTTACGCCTTTAGATAATGGAGAGGTAGTACAGGTCGGTTTTTCAGGATTACGACGAAAAGTAAATCGGGAAGAAGGTTGGTTTACTCAGGGATTTCCTACCCTTAATGATGTGCCACCTTTTAATGCAGTTTCTAAAGGTATTAATGGTCACCTTTTAGTGGGGGGAGGCATTGCTTTTGAGAATGGTATTATTCTGCAATTAAACGAAAATTTTCAAGTGGTAACACTGGATACTTTTCCAGCTGAAATTAGTGATTTGGTTTACGTCGACCCCACACGGGCTGTCGCGGTAGGTTATGGGATTGTACTGCACTCCACAAACGGAGGTACTTCCTGGACTAGATTACCTGTTTACAATGACTTTTTTAAATCAGTCCATTTCCCTACTCCTGAAACTGGATATATGGTTGGATTCTCGGGCTCTATCCTCAAGTCGAAAGATGGAGGCTTAACCTGGTCGGTCCAAAGAGATGGGAACAAAATTACCGTTTCTGATCAACCTTTTCGGTCTGTTTTTTTTGCTGATGAAGTAAAGGGGTTTGCTGTCGGCGATGGTGGCTTGTGCTGGATGACGACAGATGGTGGAGAAAACTGGGAAAAGGTCACCAATCTTCCTGATCGTCATTTTTATGATGTTTTTATTCGAAATCAAAAGGTCTATATTGCTGGAGATCAGGGTACTCTTCTTCAATTAGAATTGCCCTGAAAGTTTACCATTTTTTTACCAAACAACTACTCGTTTTACGGCTCTGGTTTTATTATTTTCGACAACTACACTATAAGTACCTTTCGGTAAATCAGGACGGTTAATTTCTTCGGTAAGATGTCCACTGGAAAAATCAACGAGCGTGACGTAGACCAATTGTCCAAGTAAATCATACATTTTTAAATAGGTGGTTTCTATCGTTGGAATTGTGCTCAGCAATACGGTGAATTTTCCATTATTGGGATTAGGAAATATTTCCCAACGATGGATGTCCTCCGTTATAAAAGTATTAGTGGGCAAGTTATTTACCGTATAATTCAGCGTATCCGAACCACAATTATTCGTTGTAATCAATGATACTTCGTAAATGCCAGCACTTGCGTAGGTATGGGTAGGACCTTCCTCGGTACTACTATTTCCATCACCAAATAGCCATAAAAAACTGTCTGCATTAATTGAATTATTAAAGAGAAAAATGGTCAGTTCTGAATCCCCTACTGTATAAAGTGACTGTGGTGGATCGTCCGTAACTTCAATAAAATGTTCCTTAAATTTTGTGCGATCTCCAACGTTGGTCGAGGCAATTAATTTAATAAAATAGCTCCCGGTATTTTCGAAGACGACCTCTGGATTTTGTTCACTAGAATTCTCTGGCGTTCCTCCCTGAAATTGCCACCACCAACCGGTCGTATTTTCTGAACTTTCGTCCATAAACTGAACCGTCAACGGACCACAACCACTTTGGGTATCTGCCGAAAAATCGGGAAAAGGTAGCACATTATCCGGATTAATGATAATGGTTTGTACAATGGTATCTGATCCGCAACCGTTATTGGCTATCAACTGGATATCATAAAATCCATCAATATTATAATCATTGGTTGGATACTTCAGCGTACTCATATTTCCATCACCAAGATCCCAAAAATAACTGGTAGCTCCTGCCGACTCGTTGATAAAACTGACAATCTCCCCGTTGATTTCAGTAGTGAAAGCGGCAGTTGGTAAAACTTCGCTTACTTGCACATAATCAGTTTTGGTTAGGGTACTGGTTCCACTGCTGTTTTCCGCGATCAATGTTACCGGATGTTCTCCCGCCTGACTGTAGACAACAGTAGGGTTTTGTTCAGTAGAAGTAGCGGGTACTCCGCCCGGAAAACTCCAATTCCAGGTCGTCGTATTGGTGGTCGAGGCATCCATAAAATTGATGGTCATCGGCACACAGCCTGCTGTTTCTGTCACGGAAAAATCTGCGGTTGGGGCAATTGGAATCCGATTGTTTTTATCTGTAAAAAAAACGGGACGTCCCGTAAGTGGAAGATTGATTCCAGCTGTCATTTCCACTGTTCCGGTGGTAGAAAAATCCCAGGTTCTTTTTTCTAATGATAAAATATTTAAATTACTAGGAAAACTAAAACTGCCTTCCGCAAATTCGGAATTATCCAAAGTGGTCTCTGCCCAAAGCACATACGTGTAATGTCCATTTTTATCTAAAAAAGCGGCACCACGAATTCCGTTGGGAAGATTCAACGTTGCTTCTCTAACTGGATCGTAGGTAGAACCATAAAGTAAATCCGAAATTGTTTTGTAAGCGTCTGCCTGCTGATTCTTAATTTGCTGATAGGGCAGCACCCCAAAAAGGCGTTGAAATAATCCCATTACTTGAAATTCAGAAACAGCGTCGTCGAGAAAATGAGATTCCGACATATCGTAAATGTGCATTGCTTCGATCTCGTTTTTTTCGCAGGAAATATAGGCTTTCAATAAATAGTTGATCTGTAATTCGTCCGATCCAAAATAATCTCCGAAGGGTTTACGGGGTACCGCAATTTCAGTAATGATCCATTTCTTTTTTGGATACGTTTGGCCATCGTAACCATAACTGGCCAAAACATCCTGATACAAACCTTTAGTCCGCGCAATTCCGTCTGCTGCCTTGTCAGTATGCCGTTCATAAATAAAACTCTGCGTAGCTTCATCCCATTCTCTCACACTACCGTCAAAATGCGGATAAGCGTGGATGGTCACCACATCAAAATAAGCTCCGCCGCCGAGTGGATAATCTGCCGTTGGACTGCCATCTACGGGGTTATCGGTATTTCTTAAGATAACATCCATAAAACTTGGATAGCCTACACTGGCAAGGGTGATATGGGCCTCCGGCTGGATGGTCTTGATTACTTCGTAGCAAATTCGCAGCGTCCGAATATAATGATAAACGGGCGCCCGTAATTTATAATCACATGGATCGGGATTATTGTCCCACCAACTGCCTTCCTGACCCGGACCTAAAAAGCCCGTCAAAAAAGTATAGTCAAATCCTGGTTCATTCCAAATTTCCCAAAATTTAATATTATCGCCGTAAAGATGGACCATCCGCCATAAATAAAGGGCCAGTGGATTATCATCATTAACGGGAGTACCATTTTCTCCGTTATCCCAAATGGGTGTGTACATATCGGCAAACATTTCAGAGCGATGTTCCGGACAATAATGAGTTGTATCGCGGTGATCGTCAGAAGGAAAACCAACAATCATGGTATTATCCTTCAGCTTTAATTTTTTATAATGTTCAAAAGCATCTACCCGAATATCGTAGCCCCATTGTTCCAGAAAATGTTCTGGTAAAAGAGGACGGATTGTTTTTACGCCCACGCCTTCTTGGCCAACCTCTGGATTTCCCGCGGCGATATCGGCCAGTTCGGTATCCTTCCAGGGCGGGAAGTAGCCCATGTTGGTGCCGGGCAAAAAATCAGTTTTTGCGGATGGAATAGCATCGTTGGCCGTGGTGGTCGGAATATTGAGTTGATCGTATAAAACAATAACGTCGGTATGCGTAATGCTTTGACAATCGTTGATTACTGTTAGACGGATCATGTAGGTGCCATTCTCATCGTAAGTATGGACCGGATTTTCTAGCGTACTGGAATTACCGTCTCCAAAGTCCCAGATAAAGAAATTTGCGTGGGAACTCTGATTATTAAAACTTACAGTCTGATCATTATTTTGAAAATTAAATTCCGCTACGGGAACTGGACTAAGCACTGTAATTGAAAAACTACTAGTATCAGATCCCAGACTGTTGGTAGCAATCAGACTAACTGGATATTCGCCCGGTAGTTCAAAAGTGACAGATGGTTCAAAATCTGTAGAGATAGCTGGTTGTCCACCCGGAAATAGCCACTGGTAACTAGTCGCATTTTCGGAGTCGTTAGCAAAATCGGTGGTAAGTGGTGCACAGCCTCTCGTTTGCACAATTCCGAATTGGGAAATCGGCGCCTGGCCAGTTAAAATCCCAGAAAAGATGATCAGGAGGAGCACGATTAATAAAACCCTTTGTGTAATAGCCATATTTTCTTTTTATGTTAAGTATTGACTACTTACCATTCTGATAAAATAACTTTTAATGATCAGTTTGAGGGGAGGAAACAAAAGGTCACGGGGATAAATGGTACTTTGTAGTACAGAAAAAAACGAGCCAACCTTGGTATTAGTAAGGATGGCCCGTTTTTATAGCTTATTTCTTTTGGAGGAATAGCGTTTTTTAACAGAATCGGTCGTAAGCCATTGCTAAATTTTGGGCAATTGCTTCTGCCGGACTTCCTTCGATGTGGTGGCGTTCGATAAAGTGGACTAACTGGCCATCTTTAAAAAGTGCAATAGAGGGCGAAGATGGAGGGTAGGGAAGTAAGTATTCCCGGGCTCTTTCAGTTGCCTCACGGTCTACACCGGCGAAAACAGTAACGGCCTTGTCTGGCTTTTTGTCGTGCTGCATCGACATTTTTACACCGGGTCGGGCCATTCCTGCCGCACAACCACAAACGGAATTAACAACCATCAAAAGGGTTCCTTTTTGATTTTCCAGGACCAAGTCCACTGCCGTGGCGGTGGTCAGTCCTTCAAATCCGAAATCAGTTAAATCTTTGCTCATTGGAGCTACTAATTCTGGTGGATACATATTTTTTTATTTTTTTAACTAAAGAAATAACTCAATTATAAAACAAAGTTACCTAAAAACCACGGCTTTTAAGGTCTTCTACTTACGATACTAACACCAAGGTCTACTAAAGAGTTTTTTGGATTCATTTGATTTTTAAAAAACTTCCGAAGGCAATAGGTGCTTTTATCTAGATTTAGCGTCCGGAATTAGGCAATTCTATTTTTTTCATCGTAAGTATTTACCCTCAAGTGTGAGGATTCAAAAATAAAGATTAAATTTATCAAATTATATATTGAGATTGAAAATCTCCTATCATTGTCGGTTTTGTACTAATGCAATCCACTTCGTACTAGTTAAATTGTCGGAAATTTTATTATAATTGTCGGATTTCTTCTATTAGTTTAGTAATAAAAACCCGTAAGTTCGTGGTTGTAAATGTTTAGAATTTATAACTACGAATTGACCAAGAAAAAAACAAATTAGATATGCCTCTGAAGTCCATCCGAAAGTACAGTGAAATTTGCCGAAAGGCTAATAAAGAACTACTACGAATCAAACAAAGGGAAGAAACCTAATGAAAATGAATAGACTGGTTGAGCATAAGGATGCCGTGTTAGCATTTGTTAAAAACATATTTTAATTTCCATAATTTGATGCCTTTCAGCAAAAACAGCTTTTATGATACGATATACGATTTTATTTTGCCTTTTGATCGCCATCTTAGGTTCCTGTACGAAGGATAAAATTCCCGTGGTTGGTGAGACGTTGGAGCCTACTTGCGATCCCGAAATTAATTATGATAATACCATGCAAGCTATTATTAATAGCAGTTGTGCTATTCCAACCTGTCACGTTTCTGGCGGTAATGCACCTGGTGTTTATACTTCTTATCAGGGTTTACTAGGACAATTAGAAAACGGTCAGATAGAAGATGAGGTAATTGTCCAAAGGGACATGCCCCGTTCTCCGGGAGAATTGACCGAAGAAGAATTTGATTTATTTAAATGTTGGTTAGAAGCCGGCCACCCCGAAAATTAAAATTTATGCGTTTATTTTTTACCTCCTTTTTGATACTGTTTTTTGCTATTGGATATAGTCAGGAAAAGACGAAAATAGAATATCGTACT
This sequence comes from uncultured Saprospiraceae bacterium, assembly GCA_938015415.1. Taxonomy (GTDB): domain Bacteria; phylum Bacteroidota; class Bacteroidia; order Chitinophagales; family Saprospiraceae; genus JALZUU01. Next base: position 9,918 of record CALLPK010000005.1, on the reverse strand, counting down.
TTTAAAGATACGAGAGTCATCAGTACTCAATCTTCGGAAACATTACCCGCCGGAAAAATGGACTTTAGAATCAGTCATCGTTTTGGTGACCTGGCGGGAAGTAACGGTGGGTGGCAAAATTTTTATGGTCTGGAAGACGCCGCGGATGTTTTGATTGGGATAGACTACGGTGCAACCGATCGACTTACGTTTGGACTCAACAGAACCAAAGGAGCCGGACCTTTAACCCGACTTGTCAACGGTATTGTAAAATATAAACTTATTGGTCAAGGCAAAGCGGCGGGTGCTCCCATTACGTTTACTTTATTGGGAGGTGTTTCCCTTTCCACGGCTAGAAGAATAGATGATCCGGAGTTATTAACAAATTTTCCAAAAACCGCACATCGATTGATCTATAATTTTCAGGCCTTATTGGCCCGTAGTTTTTCGGAGCGTTTTGCTTTACAGATTTCTCCTGGTTATATCCACCGTAATTATGTGACGCAAGAAGATGAAAATGGATTGTTTAACCTGGGTTTTGCCGCACGATTTCAACTCACCAAAGTCTTTGGATTGATTGTGGATACGACGATTCCATTTTCGGATTTACGAACTTCGGAAAATGGCTATTATTTACCGTTGGGCTTTGGATTAGAAATCGATACGGGAGGTCACGTTTTTCAAATCAATTTAACCAATACCACGGGGCTGGCACCCACCGATTATATTCCCAATACGCGATCCAACTGGGCGGATGGACAGTTTCGTTTAGGTTTTACTATTTCAAGATTATTTAATTTATAGCATGAAAAAATTTATTCCCTTTCTTGTACTCCTGGGAACGATTTGGTGCTGCCTGGCCATGACAGACAGCAAGGTTACGGCTGTGGTCAATGGTGAAACGCCCGTCTGGGAAGTACTTAAAAACCTGGGAGAACCATCTCCTAATCATTTGATCACTATTTTACCACCCAAAGCGAGTGCCGAGGTAGGCCGTAAAATTGTTCATTTTGGATCAACCAAATCGGTAAAGCAGCAGAGCGCACATTTTGTTTGTACTTCTTGTCATAATACCGAAAAAGAATTTGCCGATTTACGTGATACTGACCCGCAAAAACGTCTCGACTATGCGGTGGAAAACGGTCTTCCTTTTCTGCCTGGTTCTCCGCTTTATGGGGTAGTGAATCGCAATAGTTTTTATAATGGAGACTACGAAAAAAAGTATGGGCAGTTAGTCGTACCGGCCCGGAATAACCTGAGGGAGGCGATTCAACTTTGCGCCGTGGAATGTTCGCAAGGACGGGCGCTAAAGAACTGGGAACTGGAGTCCGTTTTAGCTTATTTGTGGACCTTGGAATTAAAAATGGAAGACTTAGCGATTCCCGCAGCCAACTATGATAAGTATACCACCAGATCAAAAAATTCGGCCAACCTGATCACAGAAATTAAGTCTTATTATCATACCGATTCACCCGCACATTTTGTGGCGCCACCCGAGGATCGTAAAGCAGGTTATGGAATGCAGGGAGATCCCGCTAACGGGGAGCATGTTTATAAATTAAGTTGCCTGCATTGCCATGAGGATCAGCGATATTCTTTTTTTGATTTGAATGATGGGAAATTAAGTCGAAATCTTTTAGGAAAACATTTTCCGCGGTACTCTTATTATTCTGCTTATCAGTTCATTCGTTATGGTGCGCCTTCTCATCCTGGTAAAAGTGCTTATATGCCACAGTTCACCAGTGAAAAAATGAGTAATCAGCAGGTAGAAGATTTACGGGCTTACTTGACAAAAAAATAGCAGTAATAAAGGCGTATTACAATACGCCTTTACTGCTGCTATTTTAAACAACCTAATAAAAATATTAAGCTGCTCGTAATTTATTTAACTTTGATTTGCTCAGCTTCTCTTCTGCGTAACTACCGGTTACTTCAAAGGTTTTAAGTTCTGATTGAGAAGGTAGTTCAAACATCGCGTCGGTCATGATGGCTTCACAAATAGACCGTAGACCCCGTGCTCCCAATTTATATTCCAGTGCTTTTCCCGCTACGTAGTCAATGGCAGACTTGGAGAAAGTCAGTTTGATACCTTCCAGTTCAAACAATTTTTGGTATTGACGGAGCAAAGAGTTTTTAGGCTCGGTCAATATTCTGGCTAATGCAGGTTTGTCAAGTGGTTCCAGGTAAGTCAGTACAGGTAGACGGCCAATTAATTCGGGAATTAAGCCGTAAGCTTTTAAATCCTGGTGGCTGATGTATTGTAACAGATGTTCCCGATCGATTTCTTCTTCCGTATTATTATTAAAACCAATCACCTGAGTGTTTACTCGCTTGGCGATATTTTTTTCAATACCATCAAAAGCACCTCCACAAATAAAGAGAATATTTTCTGTATTAATTTTAACCATTTTTTGTTCTGGATGCTTACGTCCGCCTTGTGGTGGTACATTTACCTCCGTTCCTTCCAGCATTTTTAACATCGCCTGCTGTACTCCTTCTCCCGAGACATCTCGAGTAATAGAAGGATTATCCATTTTCCGGGCGATTTTGTCAATTTCATCAATATAAACGATGCCTTTTTGGGCTGCTTCTACATTATAATCACAAACCTGCAATAAGCGGCTTAGGATACTTTCCACATCCTCTCCTACGTAGCCAGCCTCTGTAAATACGGTAGCATCTACTACCGCAAAAGGAACATTTAAAAATCGGGCCACCGTCTTTGCCAAAAGGGTCTTACCTGTTCCGGTGCGACCGACAAAAAGAATATTAGATTTTTCGATTTCTACGTCGTCTGTACGGGTCTGTCTTAGTCTTTTATAGTGATTATAAACAGCCACACAAAGATATTTTTTCGCTTCATCCTGACCGATCACGTATTCGTCTAGATGGCCTTTCAATTCCATGGGGGTAATCGTATCGGGAATAGCAAAATCAGTTTTAGATGATTCTTCTTTTTTACCAGAATAAAGTTCTTCCTGAATAATTTCATCCGCTTGTTCTACGCAGACCTCACAGATATGGCCGTCGATTCCAGCAATTAAAATCAGCGCTTCGGCCTTGTCTCTCCCACAAAAAGAACATCGGTAGTTATTCTTACTTCTTCGCATCACTTATTAATTTAGGTAAATTTGTTATAAATTTTAAACGGCTGATAAGGCAAATTGTTAAGCTTATTGCCACGGAATTTGAAATTTTTAAAAAAAAAAGCCGCTTTGGGAATCATTAGCTTGCAAAAATAGTCAAACTACCTGATTTCCCAAAACGACGCTTGCCTAAGGAAGGATAATTACCTGTATTTAGGCAGATTTATCTTCTTTTCGAGGATTATTACGATCCAATACCTCATCGATCAAGCCATAAGCCTTGGCTTCTTCCGCTGTTTTCCAGTTATCACGATCACTATCGGCTGCGATTGTATCATAATCCTGTCCGGTGTGATGTGCCAGGATATCATACAGTTGCTTTTGAAGATCCTTAATTAATCGGTAACTAATTTCCATTTCTGTTACCTGTCCCTGCATACCACCCATTGGCTGATGAATCATCACGCGGCTATGGTACAAACATGTCCGCTTTCCTTTGGTTCCAGCGGCTAGTAGTACGGCTCCCATAGAGGCCGCTAATCCGGTACAGATTGTTCCTACGTCCGGAGAAACATATTGCATGGTATCATAAATACCTAGACCTGCAATTACGGAACCGCCGGGACTGTTGATAAACATCTGGATATCTCGCTTAGGATCGGTAGATTCGAGGAAGAGTAGTTGTGCTTGAATAACGTTGGCCACATAGTCATTTACGGGAACACCCATAAAAATAATTCGGTCCATCATTAAACGGGAGAATACATCCATTCCCACGATGTTCATTTGACGTTCCTCAATCACTTGAGGCGTAAATGCGTGGATATTTGGAGCAGACGTTTTCATGTACTTTTCCAAATGCATGCTACTCATGTTTAAATGCTTAGTAGCGTATTTCTTAAATTCATCTTGGTGAAACATTGATCAGTTTTTTTAGTGTTTAAACAAATGTGCGAATTGAAGATTTTCCTCAATTCGCACCATCATTACTATTAATACAAATAAAACCCTAGTAGGGTTCATTATGTGAGTTATTCATTTTCGGCAGTTGCATCTACGGGAGATTCAATTTCTGCTTCCTCGATGGTTGGATTCGCGTCCGGTCCGGCCAACAGCTTTTCTACCTCTTTTACTTTTTCGCCTAATTCTTCTTCTGTGACCGACTTTTTATTCAACGTAACTTCTTGCTTAATAGATTCAAAAACTTTCTCAGAAATTAATTCCTCGTACATCTGGTTTACTTGTTTCTTATCTTCCATTAATCGATTAGCCGTGTTGAGTATGATCAATTCGTCTCCGTATCCACCAAAATAACCTCGGACGCGGTCTTTAAATGCTTCCAATAGCATCTCGTCGCTTACTTCAATGTCAAATTTCTTTTGGATTTCTCCTTTGATGAGATTCCAGCGTAGATTATCCTTTACCTTTGCAAAATCTTTTTCCAGATCTTCGTCCTTCACGTCCACGTTATTTACCTTGATTAATCTGCGTAAAAAAGCATCGGGAAGGTCTATTTTATTTTGCTCAATCAGTTTGTCCTGCACTTCGCGGAACAATAAGCCATTCGTTTGTGCTTCGTACTGTCTGCCCATCTGCTCGGCGATAAAAGTTCGCATTTCCTCTTCGGATGAAATTTTTCCTTCTCCAAATACTTTATCAAAGAATTCCTGATTCAATTCCGCTTCCTGCTTTCTGGAAATATCTGCGATCGTTCCTTCGAACATACGGCCTACTTCTGGATTTTCATCATTTTCCTGAATTTGTAATAAATACTTATTTACAAACTCCTCATCTTTATTGGCTTCCAGGTCATAAATATCAAAGCGGATTTTGTCCTCTTTTTTCTTACCCATAAATTCATTCCGATAGGTATCCGTGACATCATCTACCAAGACGTTGAAAGTAGTAGCCCAGCCGTCTTTCTTTAGTTGATCACTATCTAGTTCTTCGGCATTAATGGCAATAATGTCCTTTTCTTTTATTATATCATCTACGCTCACCGATTCGCCCGCTCGCTGACGCAGGTCGGCGATGGTTTCGTTGATTTTTTCGTCTGGAATTTTTACTTCCATAAAATCAAATTTTGCGCTTTTGTCCATGCCTTTGATGGTAATTTCCGGCGCCATTCCAATATCAAAGGAAAAAACGTAATCTTTCTTTTCGGAAAGGTTAAATTCCAGTTCTTTCTGGTCTTCGGCAGATAAAGGCTGACCAATGATATTGAGTTTTTCCTCCGTCAGGTATTTGTGCATTTTATTTTGGAGAATCTCGTTGATGGTATCAACCAGAATTGCCTTTCCGTGCATTTTACGGATAAAGTTGAGTGGAGTCTTTCCCTTACGGAAACCTTTCAATTGCGCATTCTTACGGTATTTCTGTAACTCAGCATCTACCTTGGGCAGATAGTCTTCTGGGGTAATGGTAACCGTAAGCGTTGCGTTTAAATTGTCATGATCGGTTTTGACAACTTGAGCCATAGTTTGTTTTTTTGAAATTTTTAATAATACCGAAAAGTATTTTGAAGAAATAAAAAAGATGGAGCATCTAATTCGACAACTCCATCCTATTTACTTTTATTTTGTGTGCGGGTGGAGGGACTCGAACCCCCACGCCGTGAAGCACCAGAACCTAAATCTGGCATGTCTACCAATTTCATCACACCCGCGTGGTATCTAAATGACTGATGGATGGCCATCATTCATTTTGATTTTACTTTTTGATATAATAATAACGCAAAAGTACTAATTACGTTCATCATTTGCCCGAAAAGCGACGCAAAGATAACGCTTTTTCTCTTATTTTAAATCCTCTTTTTGACTTTTTCTATCGGAAATGGTATTTTCATGCATTATTATGCCGGAAGTACTTACATATCCAGACCACGAACAACGTGAAATTGAGGAAGCTTATCAGCTTTTACTCGACTCTATCAAGGTAGAAATCGACGACACCGACCGTGAAAATATTCACACCGCCTACGAATTGGCGGTTAAGGCTCATATAAAACAGCGTCGCAAATCTGGAGAACCCTATATTCTTCATCCTATTGAAGTCGCCAGAATTTGTGCAGCGGAAATAGGATTAGGACCTACTGCTATCATTAGTGCTTTGTTGCACGATGTAGTAGAGGATACGGATGTGACCCAGGAGGAGATTAATTCCAGGTTTGGGGAAAAGATTGGAATTATCGTCAACGGCTTGACCAAACTGGACGGTTTGTATAACGTACCCAGTCCACAGGCAGAAAATTTCAAAAAGGTGATCAAGACCCTGCTGGTGGATATTCGGGTGGTACTGATAAAGATGGCAGATCGACTACATAACATGCGTACGTTGGGTTCGATGCCACCGCATAAACAACTCAAGATTGCGGCGGAAACCAGTTTTATTTATGCTCCTCTGGCACATCGACTCGGATTGTATAATATAAAAACGGAATTTCAGGATTTGTGCATGAAAGTGACCGACGCGGAAATGTACGAGGAAATATCTCAAAAACTAGAAGATTCTGAGAAAGACCGTAATGAGTACATTAACAAGTTTATTCGTCCTTTAAGAAAAAGTTTGGATAGCATGGGTATTGACTACCGTGTTCAGGGGCGGCCAAAATCTATTTATTCTATTTATAATAAGATAAAAACAAAAAAAGTACCTTTCGAAGAGATCTATGATCTTTTTGCGGTACGGGTTATTGTTTCCGTTTTGCCTAAGCTGGAAAAGCAAGTTTGTTGGCAAGTCTATTCTATGGTCACTGATTTTTACAAGCCCATTCCCGAGCGTTTAAAAGATTGGGTCACGACGCCTAAAGCCAATGGTTACGAATCGTTGCATACCACCGTAGTTGGACCACAGGGTCAGTTTGTAGAAGTGCAAATTCGGACGGAAAGAATGGATGAAATTGCCGAACGCGGGTTTGCAGCTCATTGGAAATATAAGGGCGTTACTTCACAAAAAGAAAATGTGTACGAGCAATGGCTCGACACTGTACGGGAAACGCTGGAAAGTCAAGATGGTGATGCGATTGAGTTTGTCAATGATTTTAAAACTTCTCTATACAACGAGGAAGTATATGTTTATACGCCCAAGGGGGATTTAATTATTCTACCTAAAGGTGCAACGGCCCTTGATTTTGCTTTTAGTATTCATTCTGATGTTGGGTATCACTGTAGCGCGATTAAAGTGAACAATAAACTGGTACCGATGGGTTATGAACTCCAAAATGGAGATCAAATCTGGATCACTACGTCCAAAAACCAAAAGCCTACTAAGAGTTGGCTGAAGATGACCGTGACTGGTAAAGCCCGTGGTAAAATTCGGGCGGCATTGCGGGAGGAGCGAAAAGAGCAGGCCGAATTCGGGAAGGAAGCATTAGGCCGGAAATTGAAAAATAATAAAATTGATTTTGAGGAGGGAACGGACGTTTTGGTTAATCATCTAAATTATAAAAACCGACTTGATTTTTATTATGATATTTCGACGGATAGTATTAATCTGGCTTCGATTTTTAAAGACTTTAAGGTTGAAGGAGGTAAGTTGATTTTTATTGAGGAAGAAGCACCAAAAACGAAAGTAGAAGAAGAAGTGCCGCTGAAGCGCAAACGGGCAGAAACAAATTTTAAACCTCGCCTAATGATTAACGGTGAAGAAGGAGATAGCTATGATTATACCTTGGCAACTTGTTGTAACCCCTTGCAGGGTGACCGCGTTTTTGCCTACGTTACTGCCGCGTCCGGAATGAAAATTCACCGCACGAATTGTCCTAATGCTACTCACCTGATGGCTAATTATGGGTACCGAATTATGAAAGCAGAATGGATTATGACGGCTAATTCGTCTTTTGTGGCGGACCTGATTATTACTGGAATTGACAGTGGTCCGGGAGTGATTGAAAAGATGTCGCACACCATTTCTTCCCGGATGGGACTCAATATTCGTTCTTTCCACATCGACGGAAACGAAGGGTATTTTGAGGCACAAGTGGGTTTATTGGTACAAAATAAAGATCAGTTGGTTTTAGCGATTAGGGATTTACAGAACCTTGAGGGGATATCTTCTGTTGTGAGGGTAGAGGAGTGATAGGTTAGTGAATATTGGATATTGAATGTTCAATATTGAATATTGATTTTTAGGCTGAATATTGGACGGATGTCGATAGTTTTTGAGGTATAATTATCAGCTAAATATCTTACAATAGTATTATCTTCTCTTTGACGCAAATTTTATCGCATTAGTATTCACGCTAAGAGGGTCAATAGCCAATTAGCTAACAAGCCAAAAAAATGCAAGAAGCAAAAAAGTCTACCATTGAGGAAGTAAAGAATATTTTTTCGGTTCATCTGGAAAAAAACGGACTGCGTAAGACGCCCGAACGCTACGCTATTCTGGAAGAAATTTACCGGCGTAGTGACCACTTCGACGCGGAGGCCTTGTATATTCATATGAAAACCCAAAACTACCGGGTAAGCCGTGCTACTGTTTATAACACTTTGGAACTGTTGGTAACTTGTGATTTGGTGAAGAAACATCAGTTTGGAAAAAATCTTGCCCAGTACGAAAAATCCTACGGTTATAAACAACACGACCATCTAATCTGTGTGGATTGTGGAAAAGTATTAGAATTTTGTGATCCCCGTGTTCAGCAAATCAAAACGATGATGGGGGAGTTGCTGGAATTTAAAGTGACGCACCATTCGTTGAATCTTTACGGGAATTGTGATAAAGTGAGTTGTGCAGATCGGAAAGAGGAGGGGTGATCATCATTATCTCAAGCTCATAAAATATTAATATTGCTTTTATCTATATTTTAGCTATGGGACGTTGATCTACTTTTAGAACTACCATATTTCCTATTTCCCTTTTTTAGTTTCCTTATTTTTTTCGCTAATAAATAAATTCAAGTAACTTTGTCTGTCCGATTGTTTACGATCAGACACTGCTTCTGTATTTTAACAATTTCAAGACGAAAAATCGTTTAAAAAATCAATACTATGACTGTTGACGTTATTTTGGGCTTACAGTGGGGAGATGAGGGGAAAGGTAAAATTGTGGATTTTCTGGCGGAAAAATATGATATTATCGCTCGTTTTCAAGGGGGACCCAACGCTGGTCACACCCTCAAATTTGATGGTAAAAAGTACGTCTTACATACGGTTCCTTCCGGTATTTTTCGTAAAAACCAAATTAATCTGATTGGTAATGGCGTTGTAATTGATCCCATCACCTTGACCAAAGAAATTGATAAACTCATCGCTGCGGATGTAGATTATAAAGACCGTTTGCTAGTCGCCAGAAAAGCGCACCTGATTTTGCCAACGCACCGATTCCTGGATGCTGTTTCAGAAGCTGCTAAAGGAAAAGAAAAAATTGGTTCTACCCTCAAGGGAATTGGGCCGACCTATATGGATAAAACGGGTCGTAATGGCTTACGAGTTGGAGATATTTTATTACCCAATTTTAAAGAAAAATACGAAGCCTTAAAAGCCAAGCATTTGGGGATTATTAGTAGTCAACCTTCTGTAGAATTTGATCTGGAAGGAGAGGAAGCTAAATGGTTCGAATGCCTGAGTATTTTACGGGAATTAAAGCACGTAGACAGCGAATATTATATCAACGATGCCCTGAAATCTGGGAAAAAAATATTAGCCGAAGGTGCGCAGGGTTCCATGTTGGATATTGATTTTGGAACCTATCCTTACGTTACTTCTTCCAATACGATTTCCTCTGGGGTTTGTAATGGACTCGGGATTGCGCCGTCGCGGATCGGCGAAGTAATCGGCATCACCAAAGCTTATTGCACACGGGTAGGTGGTGGACCTTTTCCAACGGAATTATTCGACGAAACGGGAGAATTTCT
>CALLPK010000004.1 GCA_938015415.1 uncultured Saprospiraceae bacterium | reverse complement strand
TAAATAGCAAATAGCAGACAGCCAAAGGCCAATAGCTTCTTAAAAATTCCTTACCCTTCGAAAGCCACCTGGCGCATCTGCACTCTCAACCCGTTCAAATTGCGGAGTATCCTTGACTGGCTGTTTTTTAATTGCACCTTCATATTTTTCGTTGGTACTGGCCAGAGAAGCATCCAGGGCCGGTAAACCCATTTCCGCCCGGCGCTCATTGGTACGGGTAATATTATCTACCGGGTGTGGTTTATAAGTTTTTTCTGACTCATCATAATATACCTGAGTACCATAATGTTGTGGTTTATTCTGATTTAGTAGCACCCGATCGGTCAAATACGCAAAATCAAGTTTGTCTGCTTTATTTTGTTCTACTGCTCCGGCCATTTGTCTCAGTACTTGCATCTGAAAGTCGGGATAGGTATCCATCTGTTGTACCATCATCCAAAATTTATGCGTAGTTGCTTTGCCCACCATATCGTAGTTGGGAAAACCATCGGCAGCCATCATTTTTTTAGCTGCTGCGTAATTGATGTTCAATTGATCCAGTAAACGAGCGTCCAGATCTTTAATTTCGGGAGATGTTGGCTTGAATTTGAGCAACATTTCATTCTTTTGATTACGAATTCCTTCGTATTTATCGGAAAGATAGGTAATCTTTTGTGCCAGCTCAGGCATCGTCACCAATTCGTTGTTCTGAGCGGTTACGCTAATCAGAGAGAAGAGCATCAATAAGGAGAATAGGAAATATTTCATATTATAAAGTTTTTTTATAAACAGTACATATTCAGTGCCAAAGGAAGAGAAATAGCTTCTATTTAAAACAAGTTGACCCAATTTTGCGTACTTACTACGTAATATTAAGGACGGTAACTGAATTTGGTCCAATTACTTACTCAAAATCGGTTAAATTTGCCGTTCTAAGTAATTGACCATTACTCAATACGCAACCTAAATACATGAATAACCTGAGCTTTCCTTATCCTACCTGGTACCTTTTATTATGTCTGTTACTAGGACTGGTATTTGCCTTTGTGCTCTATTTTAAAAATAAGTCTTTTCCGGAAAGAACTTCTACGCTGAGTTGGGTATTGGGAGTCGTAAGATTTTTATGTATCAGTGCAATCGCTATATTATTGTTATCTCCACTACTTAAATCCACGTTGACGGAAACCAAAAAGCCAGTAGTGGTTCTGGCACAGGATGCTTCCGAATCTATTTTAGCAGAAATGACGCCTGAAGAAGAGGCGAAGTATCAACAGGACTTTACCGATCTGAGTACAGCGCTTAAAGCAGATTATGATGTGAAAGAATATGCTTTTGGTAGCGAAGTTCGGGAAGGAATTGATTTTGACTTTAAAGATAAGGCAAGCAATATTTCGGATTTTCTCGGCAATGTTTATGATCTGTATAGTAATCAAAATCTTGGCGCTGTGATTATGGCCACCGATGGAATTTTTAACGAAGGGAGTAATCCGATTTACGCAGGAACGAAACTGGCTGCTCCGATATATACGATCGCCCTCGGAGATACGATCGCAAAAAAGGATGTCATCATCAAGCGAATTTTTAATAATAGAATTGCCTACCTCGGAGATAAATTTACCATTCAGATAGATGTATCTGCCATCAATTGTGCAGGAGAAAATACGTCATTGACGGTTGCTTCCGTCGAGGGAGGAAAAGATAATATCTTACAACGGTTCCCAATTGCCATCAATAAGAACAATTTTTTTACAACTAAAGAAATTACCCTCGATGCCAATCGTGCCGGCGTACAACGATATCGCATATCGGTTAACAAAGTCAGCGGGGAAGTAACCACCGCAAACAATACACGGGAAATTTTTATTGATGTACTTGATGCCCGACAAAAAATATTGTTGCTGGCCAATACCCCACATCCGGATATTTCGGCCATTAAACAAAGTATTTCAAAAAATAAAAACTACGAAGTTGAAACTGCTTTCATTACTGATCCGTCTTTGAATATTGCTGCGTATGATTTTGTTGTTTTACACCAATTACCCGGGAAAACGCAAAATGCTACCACCGTTTTATCGACGCTACGTTCCAAAAAAATTCCGCATCTGTTTGTGATTGGTACCCAATCTGCACTTCCACAATTTAACGCAGCCCAATCCATAATTACTATTAAAGGAAATACCCAGCAGACCAACTCAGTTCAACCCATTGTAGCGACCAATTTTAATAGCTATAATCTTGATAATCAACTGGTTGAAAAACTTCCTGCTTTTGCACCACTAACGGCGCCCTTCGGCGAATTTACCGATAATGCCAATAGCGAAGTACTACTTTATCAGCGAATTGGTAAGGTCGATACCAAATACCCTTTACTTTTATTCGGAGAAGACAATGGCGTAAAAATAGGGGTGCTTGCCGCGGAAGGCATCTGGAAATGGCGACTTTTCGATTATTTGCAAAATGAGAATCACGAGATCTTTGACGAACTATTGGGTAAGGCTTTTCAGTTTCTCAGTGTCAAGGAAGATAAGCGAAAATTTAGAGTCGATGTGAGTAAGAATATTTTTAATGAAAATGAAGCCGTTTTTTTTGATGCTGAATTATACAATAATAATTACGAACGAATCAACGAACCGGATGCGACCATTGTGATCACCGATAGTGAAGGCAAAAATTTTAATTTTACCTTTTCTAAAACCGGACTTAGCTATACGTTAAATGCTGGATTTTTACCCGTTGGGAATTATAACTATCGGGCTGTCGTGATGAGCAATGGCGTGGAATTGAATCACAAAGGCCAGTTCAGTATTCGGCCGGTACAACTGGAGGTTTACGAAACCACCGCCGATCATGGATTGCTTCGACTGCTGAGTACTCGCTATGGTGGTGAATTCATTTATCCCGATCAGCTGAGCGCTTTACCTGCCCGGATTAAAGAAAAAGGAACCATCAAACCCATTATCTACGAAACTTCTAAAACCCGTTCAATAATAAATATTCGGTGGTTGTGTTTTATCCTGTTGGGTCTACTGACCTTAGAGTGGTTTTTACGCCGATACTTTGGTACTTATTAATAATGCCAATTAAGGGCTAGTTTTAATACAGTAAATTAGTAAATAATGGCTAATAAATATTGATGAAGTCCTTAACCTCAATCTTACCTGAGATCAACCAAATCAATATTCAATATCCGACATTCAATATCCGACATTCAATATTCGATATTCAATATTCGATATTCAATAGAGTCAATCAATATTGAATATCCAATCTTGAATAAAGAATATTGATTGTACGTGAATACCCGGTTGTCCCTGAAATTAACACCCTTTTTTCCTTTAGCCCTTAATTCGCACTAATAATCTTTTTGACGAGCAGATTAAAATTTTAAATAAAAGCTAACGGGCAAATAAGCCAACCAGCCAATATTCAAACGATTTTTTCCAAAATCATCTTCAACCGCTCTGCTGCCATTCCGGGAGCATATCCTAGCTGAAAAGCCTTTTCGCTATTCATACTAACATCGGCCGGACGAGCGGCTGCCATTTTGATATCTTTTTGTAAAACGGGAAGGACCAGGGTGGTATCTACTCCCAGCCCTTTAGCTAGTTCCACCGCAAAATCATAGCGACTTTGACGTGCTGGTCCGCCAAGATGCCAAATTCCTTTTTCTTCTTGTTCTGCCAGCAAAAGTAGGCCATCTACTACATCACCTGTCCACGCGGCCGTCCGGTATTCGTCGGTAAAAGCGCTAATGGTTTCACCAGATTTTAGGGTTTTGACCCAATTAGTTAAAAAATTGGGAGCTTCTTCACACCAGCCGTACTGAAGGGGAAGGCGAGCGATCGTCACCTTGTTGGGGTACATTAAATTTGCCAAATATTCGGTTTTTGCTTTATCAGAGCCGTAGGTCATAATTCCGTTGGTAGCATCTTTTTCGCTGTAAGGCGCCATTTTACCATCAAAAACAAGGTCAGTAGAAGCAAAAATAAAATGGATATCCCGCTCTTGACAGGCGGTAATCAGGTGAAAAGTGGCCGCACTATTGATTTCCTGACATTTTTCGGGATGATTTTCGCAATAATTTGGATTAGATAAAGCCGCTAGATGAATAACCGTATCCGGCTGAATTTGCTCTATTAGCTCAATAAATGCTTCCGTATTTCTAATATCCAATGGATAACAGTTGATATCTTCCAATTGGACGGGATTTTGGTGATAAGTACCAAATAATTGTCTGTTTGGTTGGTGCTTACCGGTGAAATGGTACCCAACAAAACCAGAAATACCGGTAATTAATATTTTTTTTTGCATAGAATTATTCAAATGTTAAATATCTGCAAAGGTGAACCTTAAAATTGATAATATTAAGTTTTTAAGACATCTTTATAGTGAAAATAATCTTATTTTTGTTTAAACGCGTTTGGCACCTCATACATTTCTTGCATAGAAATAATCTATAATCTGTACTTTTTCGTAAATAACCTCTATTACAATAGTTTTTTATAAAAACTAAAGCTAACCCATGAACAGAGAAGATTCTACCAGAATTTTCGGTCCTTATGTTTTTTTGACTACCAGCCTATGGTGGTTTGTCCTTCTGTTCCCAATTCTCAACCTTTCTGCACA
>CALLPK010000003.1 GCA_938015415.1 uncultured Saprospiraceae bacterium | reverse complement strand
TTAAACAGGAAGTATAGCATCGTCATTTATTTAGTTAACATTCCTAAAAAGCGCAACCGTATTTAAAAGATGACCAAAAATTGAATATTCTCTTCTATTTTCTCTAATCAAAACGCTAGAATCGTTGTTAATTGACCTAATTAATTATGTATCTTTGAGCGGCCCCAAAACAGGCCGGAGAAACCTCTAAATCTGAGTCGCAAAAGTCCGCTCGCTCAGTAATTTTAAAAAATTCATATTAGACCATCTTATGACCAAATTATCCAGTTTTGACCAATTCGTAAACCGACACATCGGTACCAATAACGAAGATGAAAAGGCGATGCTGAAAGCCATCAAAGTTGACTCTTTGGACCAGCTGATAGATCAAACCATTCCACCGAATATTCGCAGTAAAAAAGGATTTAAAGTCATTCCGGAAGCGATGACCGAATTTGCCTTCCTGAACGAACTCCAGGAAACAGCGGCCAAAAACAAAGTCTTCCGCTCCTACATCGGACAGGGCTACCACCAGACGATCACCCCCTCCGTACTATCCCGAAACATTTTTCAAAATCCGGGTTGGTACACGCAGTATACGCCCTACCAGGCCGAGATTGCCCAGGGACGTTTAGAGGCACTCCTGAATTTTCAGACCATGGTGAGTGATCTCACCGGACTCCCCATCGCCAACGCTTCCCTACTCGACGAAGGAACCGCTGCCGCCGAAGCCATGGCCATGTTCTTTGCGCAACGCAACAAAAGAAATAAAGAAAATGAATTTAACGAGTTTTTTGTTTCCAACAAAACGCTCACCGCAACCATCGACATCATCATGACCCGCGCCCAGCCATTGGGAATCAAAGTAACGGTTGGCGACGCCATGAAATTTAAAATGACCGACCAGACCTTTGCAGCCTTGCTGCAGTATCCAGGCGAAGATGGTGTGGTCGAAGATTATAGTAAACTGGTCAAGCAGGTAAAAGATAAAGATGGTTTTATCATCGCTGCCGCCGATATTTTAAGTCTGGCTTTATTGACGCCTCCCGGCGAATGGGGTGCCGATGCCGTGGTTGGAAATACGCAACGTATGGGCGTACCGATGGGCTACGGTGGACCACACGCGGCCTACTTTGCCACCAAAGAAAATTTTAAAAGAATCATTCCCGGTAGAATCATCGGCGTCTCTATCGATGCGCACGGAAATCCTGCCTTACGAATGGCTTTACAAACGCGTGAGCAGCATATCCGCCGAGAAAAAGCTACCTCAAATATTTGTACGGCTCAGGCGCTTCTGGCCATCATGGCAAGTATGTACGCGGTCTACCACGGCCCCAAAGGCGTCCACGCAATTGCGTTACGTACCCACCAGTACACCCAGGTGCTCAACAAGCAACTGACCAAAATGGGCTTGACGCAAACGAACAAACATTTTTTCGACACTTTATGCATTCAAACGACCAAAGCGCAGCAGCAGAAAATCAAAAAGGCGGCTTTAAAAGCCAAAATTAATTTATACTACACTAAAGATTCCGTGCGGGTCAGTCTCGACGAAACGGTCAACGAAAATGATTTACAGGACCTGGTCGCTGTTTTTGCAACGGCTGGAACCGCAAAACCAGTAACCAAATGGAGCGCACCAAAAACAACGAGCCTGCCCAGTAAATTAAAAAGACAATCCGAATTTTTAACGCATCCCGTTTTTAACAGTTATCACACCGAAACGAAAATGATGCGCTATATCAAGCGCCTGGAAAATAGGGATCTGTCCCTGACCCACGCCATGATTCCGCTCGGCTCTTGTACGATGAAACTGAACGCAGCGACACAATTGATTCCCGTTAGCTGGCCCGCATTCGCCAATATTCATCCGTTTGCTCCGCTGAATCAGACGAAAGGGTACCAGCAGATTTTCGAAGAACTGGAAGCCTACCTTTGCGAAGCGACTGGGTTTACGGCTTGTTCGCTGCAACCCAACAGCGGTGCCCAGGGAGAGTATACTGGATTGATGACGATTCGCGCCTACCACCACGGACGCAAAGAGGCACACCGTAACATCGCCTTGATTCCTTCTTCCGCCCACGGTACAAATCCGGCCAGTGCGGTAATGGCTGGTATGAAAGTGGTGGTCGTAAATTGTGACGACGAAGGAAATATCGTAGTAGCTGACCTAAAAGAAAAAGCGGAATTACACAAAGCTAACCTGGCCGCCTTGATGGTCACCTATCCATCGACCCACGGGGTTTTTGAAACGGCGATTAAAGAAATTTGTGCGATCACTCACAAGAATGGTGGCCTCGTTTATATGGACGGTGCCAACATGAACGCACAGGTTGGACTGACCAGCCCCGGTGCCATTGACGCAGATGTTTGCCACCTGAATTTACACAAAACGTTTAGTATTCCGCACGGAGGTGGAGGTCCGGGCATGGGGCCCATTTGTGTCAACGATAAACTTGCACCTTACTTACCGGGTCACCGACTGATCAAGACGGGCGGTCAAAAAGCGACCACAGCAGTCTCTTCTGCGCCCTGGGGTAGCGCCAGTATTTTGCTGATCAGCTACGCGTACATCAAGATGCTCGGTCGCCAGGGGGTTCTCGATGCGACCCGCTACGCGATCCTCAACGCCAACTATATCAAGGCGGAACTCGAAAATGAGTATCCGGTTTTATACACGGGCGAGCACGACCGCGTGGCCCACGAATTGATTCTGGATTTACGCCAGTTTAAGGCACTCCACATCAGCGCGGAGGACGTAGCCAAGCGACTGATCGACTACGGATTTCACGCACCAACTTTGTCTTTCCCCGTCGCTGGAACGATCATGATCGAACCAACGGAAAGTGAAAGTAAGGACGAACTGGACCGCTTCTGCGACGCCATGAAAAGCATTCGTAAAGAGATCGACGAGATCGCTACGGGTGACGCTTCGGAAGAAGTGAACGTACTGGTCAACGCGCCACATACACTCGGCGTCGTTACGAACGACGAATGGACCTTACCGTACTCGCGGGAAAAGGCGGCTTATCCACTCCCCTATTTACGGGAAGGTTTTAAATTCTGGCCGCACATCGCCCGGGTAAATAATGCGCACGGAGATCGGACGTTGATTTGTACTTGTCCGCCGATTGAGGATTATCAGGAGGTTTAGGGGAAGAAGCTTTTAATTAAGGTGGTCAATCTACGAAAAAAAATATGGTTCTTTTGTAATGTAATTTGTTCCAAGATTTTAGCTTTTCATTTATTCTTTCTGTTCATTTTTTTTGCAGAAAAAAAACGAAACAAAAAAATCTGCCGCCTGTCGCATTTTTCGAATTCGGCACTTCTAATAAAATGTCAAAACGAATAAACTCGCTTTGAAGTTCTTTTTTCTATCGTAGAAAATTGATTATCAATCATTTGCTATTTATTTAGCGATAGTTTAGCTCACACAGTATTCTTTTTAAGACATTTTATTAATGCACCGAATGGAAAAAAGCTCAAGGTCGGAAGGTTTGGTCTAAACGAGAGAAGCTTCGTTCATTAATGAAATGTCAAAAATATAAATACTCCTAAAAATAAAAAAGTCTTGTCGGTTGGCAGGGCTTTTTTTATTGACTGTAACTGATTATTTTAATTTAGTAATACATTTTCAGAATAGATTGTTATATGAAAATTTGGAAATATAAAATTCCCTCCCTATATTTAGCAATAATTCTTTAACAAAAAAATATAAATTATGAAAAACATTATTACTATTTTACTAGCGACGCTTTTAGTCCCTACGCTTTCTGCTCAAATCGAATACATCGACTATGGTGTAGAAGGCTGGGTAATTCCAATGAATGCGAATGTACCGTTAGACGTAAACAATGACGGGACGGTAGATTTTTATTTAAATGAAAAAGAAGGTGAATTGGGTATCACCCCAATTATCCATAATGGCTGCGTTTTAGGTACGGGTAGCTACACAAGTTTTGGCACCTGGGAAATAAAACTAATGAATGAGGGAGATATCGTTCAACTACTCGTATCAGATAATGAATTCTACATTGAAGATGAACCCACCTCGATATTTACGACCAATGAAGCAAATGGCTTGGCAGACGGCTGGGTAGATCAGGAAGATCATTATATTGGTATTGCGATACTTGGCTCAGGTTTTAAAGATGGATGGATGAAATTATCAATAGATGTAGAGGCTGAAACACTTACCATCAAAGAAATTGCAGTAAAAGATGCGTTCAGTGGAGGCATAGCGGTAGGCCAAACCGAAGACGCTACCAATTCCGTCAATCAATTAGATGATGTGTTAAGTAATGTTTCCATTAGCCCAAATCCTGCCAATGATTTTATTAGATTAACTTATAATTATACCGGAACTAAAGACCTTTCTGTCACCATCTTAAACAATATTGGTCAGGAAATAAAGCGGATCGCATTAGGTAATCGTTCTGGCAATTTGGAACTCAATACCTCCAACTGGGCGCAAGGAATATATTTTATTCGTTTCGAAACCGCCGATGGATCTTATACCGATAAAGTATCTGTTATAAAATAATTTCTCATTAAAAAAAAACTCATTAAAAACAGTCTCCAATGTTTTTAATGAGTTTTTTATTGTTGAAATATTAAGGCAAAAGCAATCTCAACTACTATACATCGTACAATACACCTTCGAAAAATCTCCTCTTGTCAAATCACTTTTATGAATGACATAAAACAAGCTTCCCGCATCTCCCCATTGCATATCGCCTTCCGAGGTAACTTCTAACAAAATGATCCAGTCTTCAGGATTTCCGCGGTGCGCTTGAGCGATCGACAGTTCCGGGTATTCGTGCTGCGAAAAACCGTAACCGTTGACGACGTGGGTGGCTGGATTTAATTCGGTCAGGGGTGCTTCGAACAAATCGTAACCGTCGTTTTCCAAAAAATCTTCCTCGGCATGCAGCGCAGCGGCTGGACCTCTGAACATGTACGAATTCTGCATAATCGGATAAAACGCAGGACAACTATTTATTTTTTTTGCGGTGGCCTGATAACCTTTATATTCCGACTCAAACATTTCGTAGTAATCAGTCGTTTTCAATTCTATATTTTTTCCGGAAATGAGTGCTTCCGGTTTTTCCGGGCGGTGGATTACTTTTGCGGTGGTCGCCTCACCACCGCCATACACATCATGGATCGTCGTCAGAAAAAAGTACAGCATTCCCGTCCGGGGCAGATAGTCTTGCAAGCCGGCAATTTTGGCGCAGTTGACCTGGGCAATAAATTCGTAGGCAAGCTGGTCTTTTCCGTAGCGGGGATAGGCGACGCCCTTTGGCAAATCAGGCATTCCACCAAATCTATGATTCCCCAGGGTAGCATAGTTCTCTTCTTTTTCCTGCGTAAATCCGATGGCTTTTTTCACCCAAAACTCCAAACCTGCCGCGTATTTTTGCAAGTCATTTTTTTCGATTACTTCGCTGATTTGTCCAGCCAGTTCGGGATCGGACTGCGCGTAGTATATCCGGTCGTCCCAATCCACCAAACCAGCGCCGTCGGCTCCCGGATAAGTAAAATCAAAAAGTTGCTTTTTCTGGTGATACCCTAACTTTAGCCCGCTAACATCCAGGGTCTTAGCGGGTAATTTTTCCCACGGATTATTTTCTAAATCCAGACTTTTTAGTTCCGGCAAGTCAACAATAGCATCCGGTAAAGTGGTCAATTGGTTATGATCCAGACTTAGAAATTTCAGGTTGGGCAAATTCAGGTTCTCGGAAACTTCTGTCAACTTATTCTGCGCAAAGGAGAGGTTTACCAATTGAGGTAATTGCCAAACCGCCCCAGGTACCTTCACCAGTGAACAGCGGTGAATCGACAACTCGGTCAGATTTTTTAATTGCCCAAGCGCTTCCGGTAAGATCTCCAGGCTGGCGTGGTTAATTCGTAGCGTTTTCAGGTTTTGTAGTTCTGCAATCCGGGGAGAAACTTTATTCAGCGGTAATTTCTTAAGCGTTTTCTCCTGAATGTATAATTTTTCTAAATTTTTAAAATCATATACTGCTGAAGGTAAAGTTTCTGTGGATAAGTCGTCAATATGTAAAAAGCGAACCTGATCGACAGCAATTTGTGCTGCTTCTTTCAGGGAGTGAAACTGATACTGCGTCCAGTCCAAAACGCCGGGATTCAGTTGTTTATAAATGCTGACCGGGAAGCAGGGGTCAGAGGAGTAACTCGGTTTTAAATATCCGGTAAATCCAACCCAGTTTTTGGCAAATGTTACGTTTCCGTAAAATTTTAAAGCATAATTAAATCCGCTAGTTCGCAGGTAGAGATAAGGTGTAACGGATTTATCTTCTTCAATATTAAAAACACCAACGGGCCCTTCCGGGTGGTAGATTCCCTGCGCTTCAAAACTGATTGATACTTTTCCATTTCCTGGATAGTCATCCCATAATTTGGCTTCGATTCCTGGGGCGATCTGATCGGTCGTTCCAACTATCTCAACAATGAGTTTATTTGAGAAAGAGGCAATTTGCCAGGTTGATTTTTCAGCATCGGTCTGTAGAGAGTAATCGCCAATTTTAAAAACATCCTTTCCATCCGCCGGAATCCCAAAAACGGGCATGGGAGGAAGTGGTTTTTCTGGTGATCCCCCTTTGGAAGTATCCATATCAGCCGCAAGCCGTTCTAGCCGCTCAATGGCCTGATCCAGTGCATCGTTGTGAATTTGCAGGTATTTTTCATAATTACCCAGCAATTCCACTCCCTGGATAGTTTCTAAAAATAAAGGTTCGTAAATGGATCGCACGTCCGTTTCACAATCTGCGGAAAATTCCAGCATCACCGTTTCGTTCAGCGGTATATTGACAAACAAACTAAAAACCTGGATTGATTTTCCATTTCTTTCGTGATTAGAAATCACCCGCTGTACGTACGCTTTTTTCCCCGCAATTTCGATCTGCTCATTTTCCGCTTCGGTAATATTTACTCTTTTGGTCGCAAAATAAGCATAGACCATTTCGGAATAATCTGCGCCCTCAAAATTCGCTTCCAAATCCACTATTTCACTCAAAGCCATATTCATAATCGGAAACTGGGCCACGAATTTTTCGTTTAAGTTCCAGACGCTAAAATATTCGTATTGACCGCGATATTCCGTAAAATGAGGGGAAATTTGAACCTGATAGGTATTGGTAGAGATGGTTTTGTTGCTCATGCGTGACTTGTTACCTTAAAAGGTACAAAGTACATGATAATTTGGGAGGATGGCAAAATGTACAAGTAGAACTCAATGCCTAAAATTTTCATTCAGGACATTGAGGTTCATACTTTGTACCTAAAGAGAGAAATATCTTTGTTTATCTTTTTCCCTTGTAAAGGGACATTTTGAAAGGACCTTTAAGTCCATAGCTTTATATTTTCGTAGAAATAATTGGTCAAAATCATATTAAATAATGACTAAAGGATGAAAATACACTATCAGGTTGGCTTTATCAACAGATAACGAGTAAGTGCCGTACTTTTGATGGTCAATGTGACTTATGAATTAGGGAATGAATATTAGATCTAACTAACTTCTATAAGTAAATCTCAAAGATCAGTTACTAATTTGCTATCTTTGACTACTAATATTATTTTAAAAAGTGTAATTATAACCTCCAATTTGCAAGCGCTGATTAAATATCTAGCAAAGTACCTTTTAGTTACCATTCTCTTTTTTTGTCATTTTATTATAAATGCACAAGAACCGGGTATGTGGCATATCACGGATGATGATGGATTACCCAGCAGAACAGTCTACAACACGGCCCAAGATCAGAACGGTTATATTTGGATAGGGACGGAAAAGGGACTCTGTCGTTTTGATGGACAAAACTTTAAAACTTATAAAAGTGAGGAATTTAATGACCTTGAAATCTTAAAGGTGGCCATAGATCCGTTGGGCCGTGTTTGGTTTCGAAACCTTTCCGGACAGTTATTTTATCTTGAAAATGAAATTATTCATAATGCACAGACTTTATTTTCCGGAGAAAAATCTGGTATTAATGATTTTATAATTGACGATCATACCATTTGGATTGTCTTTAACGATGAATCAGACACCTTTAAGCTAACCCGTTTATCATTTGATAAAAAAGGCGTTTTCACACCACTTTATGTTTACGAACAGATATTTGATTATCTTTTAGGATTTCGAAAATCAGGCAATTCCATCTACATATTTTCCCGATTTCTTGATTTGAAAAAGAATAATTATTTACTAATTCAACTCGACAAAGAATCAAATAGCCTGGATATAAAAAATAGATTTGTATACGAAGATCGAAGAAGATCACTCTCATACTATGTTTTAAAAGACAAACTGTACCTGCCTTTTCATAAAAATCAGGAAGCATATATTTTGCAATCATCCGGAAATAAACTTGAAAAATTTTTAAATTTCAAAAAAAAGACTAGTCTTAATCATTTGCAAATACTCGACGAGCAATTCTGGATACTAACCAATGAAGGACTGATTATCAAAAGTATACTCAGTGAATCATTAGAAGAGCCGGTTTCTTTGTTAAAGGACAAAAGCACCAATCATCTGATGGTTGACCAAGAAGGAAATAAATGGATTGCTACTACCGGAGAAGGTATCTATGTAATCACTGCTCCCCAGACACAAGTTATTCAGGTCAGCAATTTTGCTTTACCCAATAATGAAATCTATAGCCTTGGCTACAATCATGCAAAAAAAGAACTAATTGCCGGACATAGTAAAGGAAAAATTTCTTTGATCGATCCGCAATTAAAGATAAGTATAATTGCCAGTAATTCTTCGGGTAGAGTTGTGGACCTGCTTGTTGATCACAATGACAATTATTGGTGTATAAATGAAACAGAATTGATCGTGTTCTCTCCCGACTTAACCGTTAAAAAACGCTTTTGGGGAGGTGTCAAAACGTTACTTGAAACAAATGACCAAAGCTTATGGATCGGTTCTTTCCAATATACCCAGAGAGTATCTGAACAAAAAATTGATTCTGTTAATTCCCAGTACCCAGATCGATTCGTCGAAAAGATTTTATCAAATCGAACCTACGCACTTTATCAGGATTATTCAGATAAAGTCTGGATCGGAACAGTTAATGGCTTATATGTCTATCAGGATACGGTGAAATCTTTTTTAGAAAATGAAAACCCAATCCCTTACAATATTTCTACGATCACTCAATCTGTAGATTCTGTCATCTTGGTGGGCACCCGTGGGGATGGAATGATCGCCATAAAAAACGACCAGGTTATTCGCCGCATGAAAAAGGAGGACGGGCTAGCTAGTAATACCATCAAAAATATATTTTCTACCGATCAGCACATTTGGATCGCCACGGATAATGGAATTAACAAAATAAATCGTCAATCAAACGAAATAGAATGGATCAATACGGCGGACGGTCTACCCTCCAACGAGATAAATGATATTGAAATTGTAAATAATACGGTCTGGGTCGCTACGACAAAAGGCCTGGCCAACTTTTCTGTTGCTGCCCAACATAAAAATAAAATACCTCCACCAATTTATATTTCAAACATTAGAATAGCAGAAAAAGATACCACGCTCCAGGATTCCTTTTTGCTGTCCTACGATCAAAATAATATTCAGATTAATATGGTTGGCCTGGGATATAAAGGGAAAGGAGACATTAGTTATCAGTATAGATTATCTGGACTGGAAAAGGATTGGGTACAGACCCGCTCAACGTTCGCCCGTTATCCCAACTTACCTCCGGGGCATTATAACTTTGAGGTATTTGCCCTTAATGAAGATCAAGTGAAAAGTCTTGAGCCAGCAAGGGTTTACTTTGATGTCCGGCCGCCGTGGTGGAGGACCTGGTCGTTTATGATTTTTTCCTTTTTATTGATCGGTGGAGGCATCGCCTATTTGGTTACGGCCCGAATACGACGAAAACAGCAAGAACAACATTTTTTGGAGCACGTCAAGGAACTTAAAACCAAAGCACTCCGCTCGCAAATGAACCCGCATTTTATTTTTAATGCTTTAAATGCTATCCAAAGATTTCTAACCACCAATGATAGCAAACAAGCTATGAACTATCTTTCTAACTTTGGAAAACTCATTCGCCTGGTTTTTGAACAATCACAGCTAGAAAAAATTTCATTAGAAGAGGAACTTGATTTTCTTCAGCTATACTTAGACCTGGAAAAATTACGTTTTATGGATGCGATTGATATTCATCTGGAGGTCAGCCCCGCTCTTCAGGATATCAGTGATGAAGTTTATCTTCCTCCGTTATTAATTCAGCCCATCGTCGAAAATTCCTTTAAACACGGCTTTTTATATAAAAAAGAGCTGGGTGTACTAAAGATCAAGTTTTCAAAAAAAGACGTATTCTTGATCTGTACCATCGAGGACAATGGTATCGGACGGAAAAAAGCCGCAGCATTAGGCCAAAAATCATTGAAGGATCGTCCCTCTTCCGGACTAAAAACATCAGAAGAAAGATTAAAAATATTAGAAGTAAATAAAAATACTGCTAATATTGAAAAATCAGAACTTACCTTTATTGACCTGTATGATGATGATGGTAATGTCAAAGGAACCTTAGTAGAAATAAAAATTTATTGCCCAGACCTTGAACCTGTAGAATAATTATGATAGAAGCGATTATTATCGACGACGAACAGAGTAGTCAGATTACCTTAAAGAATATGGTCACCGGATTTTGTGATAACATTAAAATAGTAGCAACCGCTGGCTCTGTGGCCGAGGGAATTAAAGCCATCGATAAGTACCACCCGGACCTCGTTTTTCTAGACGTAGAAATGCCGGTTCACAACGGATTTACTTTATTTGACCATTTTACGGAACCTCCTTTCAACGTGATTTTCACTACCGCTTTTCAAAAATATGCGATCAAAGCATTTCGATTTTCTGCGATTGATTATTTATTAAAACCCATCAATTTAGACGATTTACGAGCAGCGATAAAAAAAGTATCTTCAAAAAAAGAAATAGAGTCTACCAAAGAAAAATTACAAACCTTAAAGGCCAACCTCAACAATAGCTGTAGTAAATTAGCCCTGCCAACAATGGAAGGCTATCATTTTGTAGAAGTCAAAGATATTATCCGTTGTCAATCCCAAAACAATTATACTTTTTTTCATCTGGCAACTGGTAAAAAAATACTGGTCTCTCGTACGCTAAAAATTTTTAGTAAAATGCTGGAAGATCATAATTTTTTTCGAACCAGCCGATCCGATTTAGTCAATCTCAATCATATCGTCACCTTTGGCAGACAAAAAAGCCCTACGCTTACGTTGAGTGACAATACAAAACTAAGGATTAGTACTCGCAGGAAAGAAGCGTTTTTAAATGTGATCGAAAAACTTTAATAACAATTATTGTTTTTATTTAAAAATTACATCATTATAAATTATTCAGGAACGCTCTAAACCCTCCTGTTCTGCCCACTTGACAAGCCATTTTTCTTCCAAACCCGAAGCTGCTCGATTAAATTGTCCCAAGGCCTCATTAATAAATCCATTTTCTTCCAGTACCTCAATTGTCAATGCTTTTTTTGCTTTTTGATTAGGCGGATATAGTTTCATGGTCCAGATGGTAGATTCACCGCTGGCACATTCGCCAGCGTACGTTGCCACACAATGATTCATGAGTTTTCCTTCTTTAACTAAACCTCTGACACTTTTAACTTGTTTAATAACAACGAGCGTTTTCCCATAAGACATTCTAAAAGGCTGAAATCTGGAGGTCTTAAAATTGGCACCCTTTCCAATGTCTTTTATCAAATTGATATACTTTTTCCATTCTTCGCAAAACCTCAGAACGGAGGCTACCGATCGCCCTTTTAGCTTAAAGCCTGGATAAAGTGGAGGAACATCAATCGTATCTTTCAGACCTGGAATATGAACGCAGACTTTTTCCGATTGTTGAGTAATAAAAAAATCCATTATGCTCTTTAAATCTTTTTGAGAAATATCTTTAAAACGATTTAAGAAAAAAATCAGATCGTCTAGCCATTTGTACCAGATGAACTCGTCCTGCAATACGCCAAGTTTGTGAACTATTTTTAACGCTATCGAATAAGGAACCTGCTTGCCGATCAGCATCGCCCAACAGATAGCTTGATATAGATCAAGTTGTGATGGGGCGTTAAAAAAATGATAGTTGACTTTACTATTTATTTTGAAAGGAAGACCTGGAAAATGATGTAACCCATTTCCTTTTACCATGTGAAACAATATCTGGGTAGCGGTCTGAAATTTATGGCACTCCCAGGAACCATATTTGTCCAAAATTTCATCCAAACAAACTGGTATTTTATATTTCACAAATAAATGACAAAATAGATTTTTAAAAATGACTACTTGATCTTTCGATTTTGGTCGCTGCCAGGTCGCAAAATTTCTGCAAATTTCTAATTCAAAAAAATCTTCCAGAAGACGTTCGTAAAAAATCAGCTTATTAAAGAATGGTTTTGGATAAGCGAGTATCTGTAAGAAATTCTGGTGTAAATTTACATCTCTAAACCTCAACTTTTCCAGGGCGAGAAAAATACTAACTAGGTCTTTTTCCAGAGGATGGGATCCAAATGCTTCTTTAGATCTGGCATTCACCAATAATAGCAGTGCTGGTCTCAACCCTTCTTTTCGCTTGACCTTCTCTTTTTTAAACCGTCCACGAAATTGATTTTCCACTTTTACAAGTGTTAATTCCTTTTCCAGTCTTTTTACCCGGTTTGCCATAATGAAAAAGCGTAGAGATAATTAAGATAATAAATTTGTTAATTCTAGCTATTTAGCTTCTCTCGATCACAATTACAAACGCAATTGAAGAAGCTAAACAGTCAACTGATCAACAGGCTAATCAGCAAAAAACTAGTGGAGCTTTCGGGAATCGAACCCGAGTACAGCATTCCCATCTTTTACAAAATAGTAATGTTTACAAAAGAAGTTAGAACTTTGTCATTTGTTTTCAGTTAAATGTCTAACCATTAAAAATACTGGCGATAGCCATTTAAGCCCCTTGTTGTGCAGAGAGAACTATTTTCTTTTTTAAAAAGTTCCCGCCTGATATAAAAATACTGGGAGGGGCAGAAAAAAATATTTGTTATCAAAAAAAGAAGAGTGGTAATAAAAAAAGCATTAACTTTAGTCCTTATATTTATCTATCTACTTAAGTAAAAAATTATGATCGTAATAACCGGCGCCCTCGGCTTTATTGGCAGCAATTTAATCGAACAACTTAACCAACTCGGCTTGGGAAAAAAGATCATTGCGGTAGACGATTTCTATAAAGAAAAAAAAGAAGTAAACCTGAAAGGCCAATACATTCAGGAATGGATACACCGCGATATCTTTATACAGATCTTTGAGGAAATGCCCTCGCAAGTCGACTTTGTATTCCACCTCGGAGCCCGTACGGATACGACTGAAAAAGACAAGAAAATTTTCAAAAAATTAAACCTGGAATACTCCAAAGATATCTGGAATATTTGTACTCAACATAAAATTCCACTGATTTATGCTTCCAGTGCCGCCACCTACGGCAACGGCGATCAGGGCTATAAAGATCACCACGCTGGCATCAAAAAACTAAAACCGCTTAACCCCTACGGCCAATCCAAACAAGACTTTGACGTATGGGCACTCGCGCAAAAAAAGACGCCTCCTTTCTGGGCTGGTATGAAATTCTTCAACGTCTACGGCCCACGCGAAACTATGAAAGGACGCATGGCTTCCGTGATCTTTCACGCCGTACCACAGATCAAAAATAATGGTTCGCTAAAATTATTTAAATCCCATAAAAAAGGAATCGCCGATGGTCAGCAAAAACGGGACTTCGTATTCGTCAAAGATGTCTTAAACGTTTTATTACATTTTTATAAAAATCCTAAAGCTGCAAATAATGGTATTTATAATCTAGGGACCGGTACTGCTCGCAGCTTCGAGGACCTGGCCCTCGCTACGTTCAAAGCACTAAAAGTAAAACCCAACATCGAATATATCGATATGCCCAAAGACTTACGAAAAACGTATCAGTATTTTACCCAGGCAGAGGTCAGCAAATTGCGTAAGGCTGGTTATAAAAAGGCATTCACTAGCCTGGAA
>CALLPK010000002.1 GCA_938015415.1 uncultured Saprospiraceae bacterium | reverse complement strand
TACGTCCATTGTTTTATTTTTCCTTTAATTAATGATATGCTGAATATCACATAAAACAATACGTAAGCCGTATCCAAAATTGGTGTCCATAGTGTAAGGCGCCGATCTTGCAGTTTTCTCAAAATGGGCTCACATATTAGTGTTATGACTAATATTCTTATTACAATTATGATTGCTGCAAATATGGTACCAAAGTTTAATATGAGCAACAAAAAACCTAAAAAATAATGAAAAAAGTGACTGGCAGAAACGAGACCTAATAAAAACTTGTGTTTACGTTGGTAATATCTTCCGGTACTTAAGTGTCTGTTTTTTTGTCGGTAGTACGCGGACCAGGTCGTTACCGGATCCGAATAAACATGTGTATTTTCATTGAGAATAATACAAGTGTTATTTTTAGTAGCGACCTGATTGATAAACAAATCATCGTCGCCCGACATCACATGTTCGTGGGCAACAAACCCGCCCGCCTGATCAAACAATTCTCTTTTATAAATCAAATTTCGTCCTACTCCCATATAAGGATGACCCGCAAGAGCAAACGAAAAATACTGAAGGGCCGTAAAAAAAGCTTCGTACCGGATAAACATATTCAGAAATCCGCTCGTCTTTTTGTAAGGCCCAAATCCAAGCCCAATTTTTATCGGACCCCGAACTGGTCGCTGCATTTCTTTCAACCAGTCTTTACTAGTTGGGCAACAATCTGCGTCGGTAAATAAAAGTACTTCGTGTTTTGCCGCCTTGATCCCTTGTGCTAGTGCTGGTTTTTTCCCACTACCGGGCGGCTTTTCCACTACTGTTATTACCCGCAAATTACGATATCTTATATTATATTGTGATAATATGTTTCGTGTTGCGTCTTCTGATTTATCGTCCACTACTATTACCTCAAAGGAACGGTAGTTTTGATTTAGAATATGGGGAAGATTTTTTTCTAAATTTTCTGCTTCGTTACGGGCGCAGATGATAATGGAGATAGGAATTTCTTCTGGTGGAAGGGATGGAAGTTGGTTTTCTTTTTTTGAAAAAACGGCCAGTCGACGAAAATAATATAGCCAGATAAATAATTGTACAGCACTTGCTAGCACAAAGCCTACGAAGATGAACTCCGATAATATTTCCATAGCAGGCTAATTTTCGGATGAAGGTTTGGCGGATAACGGATGCTGGGATAATTCTGCGAGTAGTTGTAAAACAGCGGTTCTTTTTTCTAATAAAAAAGTTTTCTTAGTTTTTAAAAAACGTATCGCCCGATTTATTTTTAAAAATTCTTTTACTTGTTCTTTATATTTCCACGCAAAGACACCAAGTGGATATAATGTGATGAGGTACAGTAGAGTAATCAACCATGCTCCAGTTAAGCTATGCACCAGTTTTCCCTGGACACCATATAGTATCGGCCAGAGTAACATTCCGCTAAGAACTTTAATATTAGAATCATAGCCGGGATATAGCTTCATTATTTTTGGCAAAATAGCCGGAATACCCGCTAGTAAAATATGGTTGATTGCGCCGTATAAAAAGAATGGAAAACCGAGCACGAAAAAACCAATATATTTTATGTGAAAACCAATATTATCAAATGAGATAGATTTCATCACCGCATTATCATCTATTTTTTTGCTAACTAATTCTTTCCGGTAGCTTTCCGTAGCCGTTTTAAGTTTGGTATAAAAACCAATATCCGTAGCGTGCAATCGTTGAATCATTTTTTTAGAACGTTGAAAAGCAGCGCCCATATCCACTGGTAACTCGGTTTGTTGAATATCTTCTAACTGCTTTACAAAAGCATCTTCTTCGTCATCCTTCGTATCGGGTAATAATAATTCCATGGCTACCTGAAGATCGCGCGTCAGCGCTTTGGCTGTTTGATAAGGATCTTTTTCGTAGGCCTCTTTGTAATTAGCAACCAGAATGGGTTTTCCCGTATTAATCAATAAATCAGTACGAAAAAATCGTGGGCTTTCGTAGTTGAGACCAAAGGGTAGAATTTCCAGTCCCAGTTTCCACTCGCTGCTATTTTCGGCGCTCAGTGCAATCCGGGCGGTCCCCGTTTTGATCTCGTCGATCCGTCTTTTTATCTGGCTATAACCTTGTGGCGCAATATATAGTGTACCGCCGTTACTCAGATGTTCATCACATTTGGCAAAACTATCCGCATTACTCATTTTTCGTCCGCCACGATCCTTGGGACGTTCAATTGGAACACAATAAAAAGTGCTGAAAAACCAGTTGCCTATGGCAGATTTAAATAACGAGGCATTGGCTAGAAAAAAGCTATGTTGTTTGATCCGGGAGGCTGTATTCAACGGGTCCAGTAAGGTGTTGGGATGATTGGAAACAATAATGGTCGGATTTTTAAAATCCAGATATTGTCGGTTGGTTATCCGGGTATTCGGATAAAAAATAGCCAGAAATAATCGGACGATCTGCCGCGCAAACTTGTAAAAATAATATCGCAATTGGTGTTGAATTGTTGAACCGTTGAATCGTTTATTATCCTTTTTGATTACTGCCTCAATGCCTCAATAAACATCTTCTATTAACGGTAGATTTATTCGCATTGAGTAGAACGGGAATGATTAACAGGTCAATTTATTAATGTTTTCTATATGAATAATTTTAAAAATAAAATATAGCATGAAATGAAATGAATACAGTCTAACTAGTTAACTTTTATAATCAAGCAAAAAATCTTTCACTGATCCATCAAAATTTTCTCCGTCTGTTCCATGAAATTTAACCATCACTGGTATCGCAAATATAGGTAATAAATTATCTACGATAAACTTTTGGTGAAGTTGTAATCGCATTGCGTCCTTTTCGGTGGTAATAATAACTTTACGCTGGCTATTCATCTGCTCGAAACGCTTCTTTAAATTTGACAGATCAAAATTAGTGAAATAATGGTGATCCTCGTATTCCAGAATTTGGACTGATTTAACAAGTGGGGTGAGATAATCCAGGAGATACTCTGTACGGGCAATGGCACAGATAACGAGTATATCCAGTTGATCGTCCAGGATTAGTTGTCTCCGATAGTCAAAAATATAATTAGGTCGCTGGTATTCATAATAAGAGAAAAAGATTTTTTGTCTTGGTAAAAGATTGAGTTCTTCGACCATTTTCTGACGATCCTCGGCGGGCAACACGGGTGGACATTTAGAAACCACCACATAATCCGCTCGTTGGTAAGCTGAGCGCCATTCCCGCAAACGACCCGAAGGCAGTAGATAATCGCGGGTAAAAGGATATTGATATTCGGTGAGCAAAATATTTAGATCTGGATGGATGGCGCGGTGCTGGAAAGCATCGTCGAGCAGGATGGTCTGAATTCGGGCATCGTGTTTTAATAATTCCGGAATAGCAAAAGTTCTGCTCTCGGAAATACTGACGGTTATATTGGGAAATTTTCTTTTAAACTGTAGCGGCTCGTCTCCAACCTGTTCGGCGGTATTATTGGGGTTGACCAAAGAGAATCCGCGGGTTTTACGACCATAGCCCCGACTCAAAGTGGCCACGTAAATATAATCTTTAAGTAGTCGTACCAAATATTCGATATGCGGTGATTTGCCCGCACCACCGATGGATAAATTGCCTACCGAGATGGTGGGTACGCTAAATCGTACCCCTCTTAGCAATCCCCAGCGGTACAATAAGTCGCGCAGGCTAATGCCTATCCCATAGAGGAGGGAAATGGGCGCCAACAGTATTTTTACGAATTTGGATTGCATATTTTATTTTGCTTTAAATTTGTTCTATTCCAGGTAACGAATTTCGCTAAAAGCACATGGAGTTTTTGAGAAATTTCTATTTTTAATTTTACCTTTGGGGCTCCCCCGACCGACAAATACCAGAATTAGCTGAAATAGTCAGAACAAACATTTTATGAAAGCCATGATTCTTGCTGCCGGGTTAGGTACGCGCCTGAGACCCCTTACTAACGACCGTCCCAAAGCAATGGTTCGCATTCAGGGGATTCCTTTGCTGGAAATTGTCATCCGACGGCTGCAATTTTTTGGAATTCGTGAATTTATTATTAATACGCATCATTTTGCGGATCAGATCACGGATTTTCTAAAAGATAAAGAAAATTTTGGAGCCACCATCCATATTTCGTACGAAGCCAAAGAACCATTGGAGACCGGAGGTGCCTTAAAAAAAGCGAAGGCCTTCTTTGCCGATGGAAATCCGTTCTTATTATGCAACACCGATATTTTGACTACGCTGGATTTTTATGCGTTTTTTCAATACCATAAAAAAAATAAAGCGATGGCTACTTTAGCTACTCGTCAACGGGCGACTTCCCGCTATCTTATTTTTGATAAAAAAAATACCCTCAGTGGCTGGACGAATATCAAAACGGGGGAACTGAAAATGGCGCGTCCCGTTGCCGGAAAGTTTCAATTGCGGGCCTTTAGTGGTCTGCACGTGATTGATCCGGCCTTATTCCAGTATTTTGGGAAAGAACATCGCTTTTCGATCATTGATACTTATTTGGCGGCAGCCGAAAAATCCACTATCAAAAGCTATCCGGACGACAATAGTATCTGGCTGGATGTTGGTAAAGCACCCGCAATTGAGGCGGCAGGAAAGCTGGTTGGGCAGGTATTGAAGAATAATGTTAAAAATATGTTTCGGGATTGACAGGATTATCCGTAAAATTGCAGTCAGAAAAGAACTAACTTATGAGTAAACTTCCCGTCGGTACCTTTATCAATATGGCTACTATCATAGTGGGTAGCTTGATTGGGTTATTATTCCAACAAATTTTTCCGGAAAATATTAGAGATATTACCTTCTTGGCTGTAGGTTTGGGGGTATTGGTAATCGGCTTGCAGATGAGTCTGAAGGTGCCGGACGAATATCTGCCGATCTTTATCATCAGTCTCGTACTGGGAGGAATTTTGGGAGAATTGATTGGTGTAGAGGATTTTTTGGACGATTGCGAACTCTGGATGCGGGCCAATTTTAAGTTTGGTCAACAACGGTTTAGTGAAGGATTGATGACGGCGGTGGTCTTGTTTTGTGCCAGTTCCATCACTATTATCGGTGCAATCGAAGAAGGGATTCAAGGTAAGCGGGAACTATTGATCGTCAAGGCGGCGCTGGATGGAGTAACCTCTATTGCACTTGCCTCTACTTATGGAATGAGTATTTTATTGTCTGTTTTTCCGATGTTGATTATTCAGGGTGGATTGACCATACTAGCGAGTCAGGTAAAATCTTTATTTACTAAAAATACATTGGCTGTCCTCAGTGGTGTGGGAGGATTGTTGATCGTTGCCGTGTCCGTAAAAATGTTAGAATTGGGAAATTTTAGAGTCGCTAATTTATTGCCATCTCTGTTGGTGGTTGTCTTGCTGACTTGGTTACAGCGAAAGTTTAAGTTTAAATTTTAAAAAATTAATAATGGCACTTTTGACGTGTTACTTTTTAATGAAAAATTAATAATGCCTGGCAATAAGGTGAAGTCCTCGCATCAGGAAACCCTGTAAATCCGGCAAAAATTACGGGAATTTACCCCGGCCCTGGAGGGAGTTCCCGTAATTTTTTGCCACCTACATCAAAAAATCAAATCTATTCATACCGCAACGACTCAATCGGATCCAATCTTGAGGCTTTCAGTGCTGGATATAATCCCGAAAATAGGCCTACGATCATGCAAGTAGCCACGCCTACTCCAATCCAGAGCCAGGGCATCAGAAAACTTCCTCCAAAGAAATAGGTAACCACATTTCCTATTAAAATACCCAGAATGATGCCGATGATACCGCCGATTTGGCAGATAACAACAGCTTCGGTGAGAAACTGGATCAAGATATTTCGACGGGTGGCACCCAGCGCTTTGGTGATCCCGATTTCGCGGGTACGTTCGGTCACCGAAACGAGCATAATATTCATCAACCCAATAGCGGCGCCAATCAGGGTGATTAAACCAATGATGATGGCTCCCATGCGGAGTGTAACGGTATTCTCTTTTATAAAACTTACCAGCCCGTCACTCATGCGGATTTCAAAATCATTATCTTGTGAAAGCCGCAATTTTCGGATATTTCTAAATAGACCAATGGCCGCTGATTCGGCTCCTTCCAGATCTTCCGGACTAGTAGTTGCGACGTTGATGTTATAATTTGTATTTGCGGTGCCGTAATAATTTTTAACACTCAACAAGGGAACGAGTACTACCTTGTCTTCACTTTGATTCATACTCGAACCCTTGGAAGTAAGCACGCCGATGACCTTGTATTTTATATTCCCAACGGAAATAACCTTACCCAATGCTTGATCAGATTTACCTTTAAATAATAAATCTACGAGATCTTTACCGATGATGGCACGGTTACTACCATTTTGAATTTCGGTGAGCGAAAGGGCGCGTCCGACTTCGAGGTCCAGGCCTCGCAGGTTGAGATAGTTTTCGTCGATTCCCGTTAAACGGATGTTGGGGTTGGTTTTTTCCGTTTCGTATTTAACGGTAGCGTTGCGCGTCCCCATCATGTAAATACTGACCATACCGGAATAATCAAAAATTTCCTTAAATCTGATTGCTTCTTTGTAGGAGATAGGATCTCCTCGTTTGGGTCGTCTTCCGCCTCGCTTACCCGAAGCACGGCCACCCGTAGGCTGGATAGAAAAAGAATTGGCACCTAGGCTGGAAAAATTACTACTAAAAGAATAAATGGCTGCATCAATGGCCGTCAAAATACCAATCAATGCCATGATACCCACCGCAATGATCATTACGGTCAGAATAGAACGTAAAAGATTAGAACGGACGGCGCTGAGCGCTACTCTGATATTTTCTAGAAATCCCATTTTAATTGCTGTTAACTATTGACTGTTAGCTAGTTGACTTCCCTTTAACGCAAATTCTAAACGAAGGAAATTTTACTAACTGATCTCAATTTATAACTATTAAATAATCAATTTGCAATGATTTGCTTTTTACTATCTTGAAATATAAATTAGTGGACAGCGTGTTTAAAGCAGCAAATAAAGAAAGCAAAGCTATGCTTTTGTAAAATGTTGACTAATCGTTGCTAACATTTCTTTGTGAGTACTATTACTTCCTACTAAAATATTTTTACCAAACAGATAATCTGTTCCACCGTAAAAATCGGATACCTTCCCGCCTGCTTCTTTGACTAGAATAA
>CALLPK010000001.1 GCA_938015415.1 uncultured Saprospiraceae bacterium | reverse complement strand
TTTATGGATGAGTGAGCGGGATGGTTTTATGCACGTATATCGCTATGATAAAAACGGCACGCTACTCAATCAGGTTACCAAAGGTAAGTGGGTAACACTGGAAATTATTGGCTTAGACAATACTGGCAAAAAATTACTGGTTAAAGGGACCGACGAAAGTGGATTGAATCAATACGCTTATTCTGTTAATCTGGATGGTAGTGAGCAAAAGCAAATTCCGGGAAAACCAGGCATTCATCGTTTTAGTTTAAATGATGAGGGCGACCAATTATTGGATTCTTATTCCAGTCTGGAAGAACCGTACACGATTAACTTGATCGACCTCGACGGAAAAATCTTGCGAACAATTTCTGTTTCAAAAAATAAAATGGAAGGCTACGCTCAACCAACGACGGAGATTCTGGAAATCAAATCTCCCGGTGGTCCGATGATGAACACACGGATGATTAAGCCTAGTCATTTTTCTGCGGACAAAAAATATCCGGTGGTCGTATATGTCTACGGTGGTCCACACGCGCAGATGGTCACCAACCGCTGGGGCGCGGGAGCGCCTTTGTGGATGCACTACTTAGCGGAAAAAGGATATCTGGTTTTCACGGTAGATAATCGAGGTTCCGCCAATCGGGGTTTTGATTTTGAAAATACGATTCACCGCCGCCTCGGTACGCCGGAGATGGAAGACCAGTTAGCGGGCGTGGAATATCTTAAGTCTCTACCTTACGCCGATACCGACCGGATGGCCGTGCACGGCTGGAGTTACGGTGGGTTTATGACCACCTCATTGATGTTGCGTCATCCCGGTGTTTTTAAGGCGGGTGTGGCCGGTGGTCCGGTGACCGACTGGAAATATTACGAAGCGATGTACGGCGAACGGTATATGGATCGTCCAGAAGAAAATGAGGAAGGTTACGAAAAAAATCGACTAATGAATTATGTACAAAATTTAGAAGGAGACTTGTTATTGATCCACGGTACGGTGGACGAC
This sequence comes from uncultured Saprospiraceae bacterium, assembly GCA_938015415.1. Taxonomy (GTDB): domain Bacteria; phylum Bacteroidota; class Bacteroidia; order Chitinophagales; family Saprospiraceae; genus JALZUU01. The sequence goes on along the minus strand of CALLPK010000001.1, from coordinate 33,862 downwards.
GTAGTCGTCATGCAGCATAATCTGGCGCTCGTAAAGGCGTTTGTAGATGCGGGTGTCCAAATGGATTTTTTCCCTTACCCAATGCATCCGCATAATGTACGGGGGAAGGATCGCGTGCATTTGATGGAGAAGGTGATTCGGTATATGGAACGAGCGATTGGGCCTGGAACGGATATGGATTAGTGGATATGCGGATTTTTTGATTTGTGGATTTTCCGACCTCTGCTTTCTATGAAATAAGTTGTAGGGATTGAGGATATTTTCATCTTTCATGATGCAATAATTCCATATTTAGATTACGAACAAAAGCATCTCTCGGCTAATCGGGAGATGCTTTCTATTTTTTTAATAGCTTTAAACGATCAAATTTTACTTTTGGTAGTCGTCAAATTTTGACAGCCAGTTTTTCTCAACAATCAACATACGACTCTACTAGCACTCCCCTCCCAATTTCCCGTTCAATTTTTAGGTTAAAACCCAACGTTTTACTAGCTTAGTGCAAATTTTACAGTAAGCTAGAATATACTGTAATGCTACTAACCGTCAAAACAAACTAATTATGAGCGTCAGATATCTACTGATATTCCTCCTCCTCACCCTCTTTGCCTGCCAAAACGATCCAGCTACCAAAGGAGCCACCAACGACTCTTCCACCTCTTTCGCTGATTCTAACCAACCCTGGATTTTTCGGTCCGTCATGGATTTACAGCCACGGATGATTACGCTCTCGCTCGCTCCGGACTTCTTGGTTTCTTATAATACCGAAACTGCGGCCATCTATAAAGCGTGGAAAGGATATGTGGATTTTGACGGGGCGGTTTATACCACCGCGCACGGCCCACAGCCCACCTCAGTTGGTGATGCTTATTTTATTAATGAATTTAAGGAACCCTGGTATTTGGTAAAAAATGGAAAAGAAATTATTCCCGATGCACAATATCGTGGTCACCGGATCGTAGACGGACAAGGAGAATTGCTATACCAACTCAACTACGGCGACGGTAAATCTATTCAAGTCTCCGAACGGCCTGTTTATCATCCTTCGGAAAGTGGCCTTCCAGGTTTACAAAGAATTTTTACCACCGAAAATGTAGAAGCAGGCATGCAGGTAGGTTTAAAAATAAATGTCAATTCCGTCGCGGTAAAAGAACAAATTAAAGCAGATGGAACGCTCAATTTACTGGAAAATGAAGAAGTGAAACTCGGGAAATATTCCGGCGTCGCCGTTACCGGAAAACTAATGTTAAACAATAATGCCACGACCTCACTTACCACGCCCTTCATCAAAGAACCGCTCGTCGAAAATCCAAATAAACCGGAAGTAGAAAACGCCGAATCACCGAGTGGTGCCAAGTTAATTGCACGCAGTGATTGCCGGAGTTGCCACAACACCAACCGAAAAACCATCGGTCCTTCTTACAAAGCAATCGCCGAAAAGTATACCACGACCGACGAAAATATTGCCATGCTCGCCAACAAGATTAAAGTGGGCGGTAGCGGTGTCTGGGGACCACAAGTGATGAGCGCGCATCCAAAAGTTCCGGATGAAGATTTGAATACGATGGTCGCTTACATTCTGGCGATGGATAAAAATGATAAAGGAGCGGATGGCAGCGCTGCCGCCCCCGAAGCACAGGACTACGTGTACGGGAATAAGGACATCAAAGAAGAAAATTTATTCCCTGGACTGGTTACCAAAATGTATAGTTATAAAAAAGACCTCAGCAAGTTGGCGGATACGCGATCTGGTGGAAAACTAACTTCCGCAGGCATTATTCCGGACGTGGTTATCCCCCAAACTAATATGGTGAGTTTAGCCGATAATGCGGCTATCTTTTTACAGGGCTACCTAATGATTAAGGAAGAAGGTATTTATAATTTCAGGTTAATCAGTGATGATGGTTCAATGTTATTTATTGATGATAAACTGGTCATCAACCACGACGGACCACACGGCGCGGATATCAAGGATGGAAAAATAGCGCTCAAAGCGGGCTTCCATCCAATCCGGATTGACTACTTTCAGGGATACGGTGGCAAAAGTCTGGTCTTCCAATATAAGCCGTTGGGCGAACCTGGTTTTGCAGATGTGCCCCGCGAAATGTTTGGTCACCTGGCCAAAGATCGCCCGAAAGAAATGACTAAAAATTTAGCAATTGCCGCCACCATTCAGGTGCCCGGAGATCAATTACCACTCAATTCAGTTCATCCCGCTTTTACGATTGCGCAGGCCCGACCCGACGATTTTCAGCCAAAAGTAGGTGGTATGGATTTTCTGTCGGATGGCCGACTGGTTGTTTCTGTTTGGGAGCCTTCTGGTGGTATTTTTTTATTGGATAATTTAAATGCAGAAAATCCAAATAATATTAAAGTAAAACAAATTGCCGCCGGACTGGCCGAGCCACTCGGACTCAAAGTAGTGGATAACGAAATTTATATTTTACAAAAACAGGAGCTTACTAAATTAGTGGACAATAACGGCGATGATATTATTGACGAATACTTAACCGTTTCTAAAGGTTGGGACGTCTCCGCTAATTTTCACGAATTTGCTTTTGGGTTAGTTTACAAAGACGGTTATTTTTACGCTACCTTGGCTACGGCCATCAATCCTGGTGGGGCCAGTACGCAACCACAAATTCAGGATCGCGGTAAAGTCATTAAGATCAGTAAAGAGGACGGCTCGGTCGAATTTATTGCCAGCGGATTACGGACACCTAACGGAATTGGGCTAGGTCCAAACGATGAAATTTTTGTCGCCGATAATCAGGGAGACTGGTTGCCATCCTGTAAGATTTTGCATATTCAAGAAGGCAACTGGTACGGATCGCGTTCCGTTGATTTTGCGGGTACCGCTAATCTAAAAGAAACACCACCGGTCGTTTGGATGCCACAAGATGAAATTGGTAACTCGCCTTCCACACCAATGAAAATTAACGTAGGGCCTTATCAAGATCAATTGATCCACGGAGAAGTAACCCACGGTGGAATCAAAAGAGTTTTTCCAGAAACCATAAATGGTCAAATTCAAGGCGCACTCTTTCGGTTTACGCAAGGATTAGAAGCGGGTGTCAACCGAATGGTTTGGGGTCCCGATGGTAGTTTGTACGTAGGCGGAATCGGTAGCTCGGGTAACTGGCGCCACGACGGTACGCTTTGGTACGGATTACAGAAATTAACGTACAACGAAAATTCCGTTTTTGAAATGTTGGCCGTACGCGCTAAGACCAATGGACTGGAAATAGAATTTACCGAACCGCTAAAAATCGGTGACGGCTGGAATCCGGACAATTATACGGTTGAACAATTTTATTATAAACCCACCGAAGCCTACGGTGGTCCCAAAATGGATTTGACCAAATTACGGGTGCAATCGGCGACGGTTTCCGGGGATCGTAAAAAAGTATTTTTAGAACTAAAAGGAATGAAGCCGGGGCATATGCTCTACCTCCACCTCAACAAATATTTTGTCAGCGATCAGCAACATGAACTTTGGACCACGGAAGCCTGGTATAACATGAATCAGATTCCCCAAAATTTAAACGGTACGGTTCAGGCTACACCAGCCGAGTATCTGACGGGTAGTTTAAATACCCTTTCGCCTGGAGAAGAGGCAGCGGGCTGGGAACTTTTGTTTAATGGTAAAAATCTGGACGGCTGGCACACTTATCTGAAAGATAAACCCGGTAGTAGTTGGGTGGTTAAAGATGGTGCAATCACACTGGAGGTTTTACCAAAAGAAGGTGGTATCACGTACGCCAAGGATGGTGGTGACTTGACGAGTGAAAAAGAATACGAGGATTTTGAATTAATGCTGGAGTGGAAAATTGCCGATTGTGGTAACAGTGGTGTTTTCTTTAATGCGGTGGAATCGGAAAAATACCACGCAGGTTATATGACGGGACCGGAGATGCAAATTTTAGACAATACTTGTCATCCGGATTCTAAATATAAAACGCACCGGGCGGGCGACCTCTACGATATGCTGGAGACAAATATGATGATGGTCAAATCGGCGGGGCAATGGAACGAGGTGATGATCCGTAGTCTAAAAGGTGACGTAGAACTCTGGTTAAACGGAAAGAAAGTTGTACATTTCGAAATGTTTGGGGATGAATGGAAAGAGATGATTGCCAATAGTAAATTTAAGGAGATGTCTGCGGACTTCGGAACGTTTAAGAAAGGACATATTATGTTGCAGGATCACGGGGATGGCGTGGCGTTTAGGAATTTGAAGATTCGTCGATTATAGATGTGCGGATTTTCTGATGTGTGGATATGTGGATTTTTTGATGTGCGACGTACCTGGAGATGAAGGCGTATCTGGACGAGGATGTCCAAACTAGCGGTAATCGGTGAGGAGTTTTTGAAATTTGATTTTGGGCTTGCAGGAGGACTTCAAAATCGTATAAGAAAAATTTTATATAAAAACATAATTAAAAACGAAACGAACTATAATATTATGGAAACAATTAATCGATCAAGGTTATTTACGGCAAGTTGTCTTGCTCTGGTGGTCACGGCGATGACCTTTGCCATTCGGGCAGGTATTTTGAATGAACTGGGGACAGACTTTGGACTTTCCAATACAGAACTGGGATGGGTAAATTCAATGGCCTTTCTTGGATTTCCGATTGCTACTATTTTTGGTGGTTTTTTGTATAATATTTTAGGCGCCAGAAAATTAATGTTTCTAGCCTTTGTCAGTCATTTATTAGGGCTGGTTTTAACAATTTTTGCGGGTGGGTTTTGGGGTTTATTAATCTCTACGTTTTTGATTGGATTTGCGAATGGAACCGTAGAGGCAGCGTGTAATCCGATGATTGCCGATATGTATTATGATAATCAAACGACGATGCTTAATAAATTTCACGTGTGGTTTCCTGGTGGAATTGTGATCGGTGCGTTGGTTGCTTACTTTATGGGCAATGCCGGTATTGGCTGGCAAATTCAGATTGGGGTCATGTTGATTCCTACTTTCATTTATGGCTTTTTGTTCTTTGGGCAAGAATTCCCCAAAATGGAAAACATGGAAACCAATACTTCGGTCAATCTAAAAAAGATGTTTACCACTCCACTCTATCTCTTTATGTTGATTTGTATGACACTTACCGCTACTACGGAATTAGGTACGCAACAATGGGTAGAGAAAATTTTAGGAAATGCGGGTGCCCATCCGATGTTAATCCTGGTTTTGGTTACCGGACTAATGGCCGTAGGCCGCTCCTTTGCGGGCCCCGTTGTACACCGTATTAATCCGGTGGGTATCTTATTAGGTTCTTCGATTATTGCCACCATCGGAATTGTTCTGATGAGTATGGCTACCGGCCCGATGGTTTATCTGGCCGCAGTTGTTTTTGCCGTGGGAGTCATGTATTTCTGGCCGACCATGATTGCCTTTATCGGAGAATATATGCCAGAAACCGGGCCATTGGGAATGTCACTCATGGGAGGCGCGGGGATGTTTGCAACCTCGCTCTGGCAACCAGTTATTGGTGGCTGGTTAGATACGGAAAAAGCAAAAGCATTAGCAAGCGGTTTAACAACCGAAGCAGCCGAATTAGCTGCCGGGCAAGCCACCCTGGATAATATTGCGGTCTTTCCGGCGATTTTGATCGTTGCCTTTGGATTGTTATTTTTGTACCGGAAGAAGCTGGCAGAGCGTCGGGTAGCGCAAGCGCATTAAACCATAAAAACGTAGATACAATTCATGAATTGCATCTACGTTTTTATCCTTCCCGAAACGATCAGTAATACGGCGTCCTCCGGGTCGCACCTTTTAAAGCAGATTCAACAACTCAACAAGCGAAGCGCTTCAACATTAAAAATATGAACAACAGAAAAATCAGAATGGGCATGGTCGGTGGTGGCCGTGGTGCATTTATCGGCGCGGTACACCGGATGGCGGCTGCGATTGACGGCGAGATCGAACTGGTCTGCGGTGCGTTTAGCAGCAACCCAAAAAAGTCAAAATTATCGGGACAGGATTTGTATTTACCGGCTGATCGGGTCTATCGTTCTTACGAAGAGATGATTAAGAAAGAAAAAGAATTGCCATTAGGCGAACGGATGGATTTTGTGTCGATCGTTACTCCCAATCATTTGCATTTTGGTCCGGCGAAGATGGCGCTGGAAAATGGTTTTCACGTCGTTTGTGATAAGCCGGTTTGTTTTAATTTAAAAGAAGCAAAGGCGTTACAAAAGATTGTAAAAAAGACGGGATTAATTTTTGCGCTGACGCATAATTACACGGGTTACCCGATGGTCAAGCAGGCGCGGATGATGGTCGCAAAAGGGAAGATTGGAGAAATTAGAAAGATCGTCGTCGCTTATCCACAGGGCTGGTTATCCACCAAACTGGAGGACTCGGAACAGAAGCAAGCGGCCTGGCGAACCGATCCTAAACGTTCAGGAATTGCCGGAGCAATGGGCGACATCGGCACGCACGCGGAAAACCTGGCGGAATATATTTCTGGTTTACAAATCAAAAAAATCTGTGCGGATTTGACGGCAATGGTTCCCGGTCGGGCATTGGACGATGACGGTAATGTCTTACTCGAATTCGACAACGGCGCCAAAGGGATTCTTTACGCAAGTCAGATTTCCGCAGGAGAAGAAAATAATTTACACATCAATATTTACGGGACCAAAGCCGGACTGGAATGGCGACAGATGGAGCCTAATTCGCTGGTCGTAAAATGGCTGGATAAACCGATGGAGATTATGCGAACCGGCGTTGGAAAATTGTATCCGGAGGCAGAGGCGCATACACGGATTCCCGCGGGACATCCGGAAGGTTATCTGGAAGCGTTTGGGAATATTTACCGGAATTTTGCGAAGTGTGTACGGGCACGGTTAAATGGGAAGAAGCCAAAAGCGGTCTATACGGATTTTCCGGGGATTGACGATGGGGTGCGTGGGATGGTTTTTATTGAAAAGGTGGTAGCGAGTGGAAAGAGTAAGGTGAAGTGGACGAAATTCTGATGTGGGGATTTTTTAATTTTTTGATGTGCGGATTGGCGAGTGCTCTTTTGAAATGCACATTTTTGATTTAAAAAAATTTTTAGAAATTTTAAAAGCCAGAATGGAACGGGCGTTCTTTTCTGGCTTTTTTATTTTGGAATGTAAAATTTAGCGTTCAAAAAAGTATAAATCTTATTCTTCGATATACGCCATCAAATCTTTAAATATTTTTTTCCTTACCAGGATTCGGCCTTCTTTATCAATAACAATATAAGTAGGGTAACTCTGAATCCCTAAATCCTCAGAAAGTACTTTCGCAGCGGGATTCTTAAATAGATTTTGACACTATTACTTTAACTCTTTCAGCGTAAATTCTGACTTAAATTCTATTGGATAAGAGTCAATAATCGCTAGTTTTAATATTTCAAATTTTGACTTTCTATCATGTAAAATAAAATGATATTCCAGTTTTTTTTGTAAGTCTGATAAGCTTCCCAAGCCCAACATTTGACGATTTTTATTAATTTTTTTCTCTTCTTTCTCATTATAACTAATCGTATAAATTTTTTTTCTTCTCCAAATTTTATCACTTTCGTGCTACCATAATCACCAACAAATCCTGTTTTTGAGCTGACAATATCTAAATAACTTGCTGCGTCTGAAGACGACAATTTTCCTTGTTTCACTGCCTCTATTAAAATTGGGCGAATATCAATTAATGAGGTATCACTTTTCCAGTTTTTTAGATGATGCCATATAATGTGATAATAACCCAAATTATCTGCTTGGGGACTTTGCAATCCAAGCATTTCTTCAGGAGGAAAGTTATGCTGACTCACTATGTCCAAAAAGCTAGATATATTTTCAGCATCTATCTTTCTAATCGTATCGATAAATATTTTGTAATCATATCTAAATTCTTGGTCTCGGTTTTCTAGCCTTCCTAGCTCACCCATAACCTCGTAATTTACCGTTTGCTCAAATGTCCTCCTTCTTATTTCATCAAATCTATCAAGAAACTCCTCAAAACCATATCCATTTAATTCTCCGTATAACTTTTTATTATTTTCAAAATAGCTTTTTTCTATTCCTTTTGAAACCAACTTTTCCAAGAATTCAATTGCCCGACTGTATTCTTTAATTTCAATAGCGCAGAGCGCAGCGTTTTGATAATCCCTTCCAAATCCAATTTTTTCTGAAGAAAATGCACGCTCATAGTTTTCAAAAGCTAGTCTATAATTTTGATCTATTACAGCTAATTCGGCACTATTAATATATGGATGATAACTAATTCTATAATCTAATTGACCATTAGTTTTACATGAAAACAAAATTGATGTTAGGAATATTAATTTGGTGATAAAATTCATAACGTATTTTAGTTTGTGAACAATAATGACTTGAACATTATTAATTTTCAACATCCTGATGATTACCATTTTTCTTTTTAATGAATTCGTTCATTCCGTAAGTTACAATTACTTTTTGTTTGAGCGGATTAGTACTCTGCCAATTCCTTTTTTTCCCGATCTTCAAAGGATAAACAATGAATAGCCATAGAGCAAAAAACAGGTTTTATTTAAAAGCTTGATAGAAATATTCATACTTTCCAACTTGCAAAACAAACATTAATCCTACTAAAAAATAACAAAAAAACAACATCTCTAAAAATTACAATAATCTCTAAAAATCACCACCCATTTTCGTAAATTGTCCCGTCATTAAATTACCTTAAAAATTCTAAACAAAAAATAAAATGAAATCCATCAAAGGCCCCGCCATCTTCCTCGCACAATTCGCGCAAGATACCGCACCATTCAACAATTTCAGCACCATCTGCAAATGGGCCGCCGACCACGGCTACCTCGGCGTACAAGTACCTACCTGGGACGCCCGCATGATCGACCTGAAAAAAGCCGCCAAAAGTAAAACCTACTGCGACGAACTCAAAGGCACCGCCGCCGAACACGGCATCACCATCACCGAATTATCCACGCACTTACAGGGACAACTCGTCGCGGTCAACCCCGCCTACGATGTCATGTTTGATGGCTTTGCGCCCAAAGAGGTGCAGGGCAAACCAAAAGAACGTACCAAATGGGCCGTCCAGCAATTAAAATACGCGGCCAAAGCGAGCAAAAATCTGGGTATCAACGTACACGCTACGTTCTCCGGTGCGCTCATCTGGCATACGATGTATCCGTGGCCACAACGTCCACAGGGCCTCGTCGAAACGGGCTTTAAAGAACTGGCTAAACGCTGGAAACCCATCCTCAACGAATTTGATAAAAATGGCGTCGATGTTTGTTACGAAATTCATCCGGGAGAAGATCTCCACGACGGGATTACTTACGAACGCTTTCTCGAAGCAACGGGCAATCACCCGCGCGCTAAAATGCTCTACGATCCGAGTCATTATATTTTACAACAATTAGACTATCTGGCCTTTATTGATATTTATCACGAGCAAATAAAAATGTTCCACGTTAAGGATGCGGAGTTTAATCCTTCGGGGCGGTCGGGCGTCTACGGTGGTTATCAGGATTGGGTGGACCGTCCGGGTCGTTTCCGATCATTGGGTGATGGACAGATTGATTTCCGTTCTATCTTTTCTAAATTAACACAGTATGGATATCATGGCTGGGCCGTACTGGAATGGGAATGTTGTATCAAAGACAGTGAGCAGGGCGCCGCAGAAGGAGCTGCTTTTATCAAGGATCATTTGATTACGGTGACGGAAAGGGCTTTTGATGATTTTGCAGGTGGAAAACCTGATGAGCAATTGAATCGTAAGATTATTGGTTTGTAAAACGTAAAAACAATACCGTGAAAACGCAAAAAACGTAGATACAAGAACTGCCTGTATCTACGTTTTTTTTAACAAGCGAAGCGCCTCAACAATTCAACGCTTCAACATTCCTACGTCGCCTTCTTAACCAATACCATTTTCGCCGCATCCAGCTGCGCAATTTTTTTATAAAAATCACGTAATTTATCATAGTCGGTCGCCGGTAATTCAACAGCGTAAATATCCAGGATTCGAGTAACGGTAACAGTTTTGTCCGTCACTTTCAGATCAAGAGAAAATTTTCCGTATTTGGATTCCAGCAGACCTTTTTCTTTTGGGGCACTTTCTACTTTATATCCTTCCGGAAGAACGAAAACATATTCGTCTTTTTCGTGGTAATCATTCTCAATTTTTACCGGATGAATTCTATGCTCCTCCGCTTTGGGTACTTTCGTGAACGGATTTAAATTATTGATGGGTACAAAAACCCTTTTACCTGCTTTGGATGCATAGTGGGGAACGGTAATGTTAAAATCTACCGTCGCAGTTGGCGTATCCGGATCCGTTTCAATCGCAAATTTATCCAGCGTCAGTCCGGGTAATGAAGTACTGCGGACGATATATTTTTCAACGTCTGTTTTTGGATAATTTTTAAGCTGGCGATAGATGTCGTGACTAGGGCCTTGGCAGGTAGTTTGCTTTTTTATGACGGCCCCACCCTTTGCATCCAGCTTAATATTGGCGCGAGTCGAAGACTTGTTTTCTTCCAAACCATATTTTGGCGTCCGGTATATTTTACCTCCTTTTTCGCTCACTATTAAAACGGGACGATCGTGGTTGTCTCCTCCTAAATAATTAGGTGGATAATCTTTACTGGTACATTCCAGCCACATATCTTCCGAAGGAACATAGAGTATCATATGATTTGCAAAACCAGGATTCACAAAATTTTCGTCGATTTCCTGACGTCCACGGTATCCCCGGTGAAGAATCACCCAGTTCGCAGGAATGTCCACGACCTCCAGTAAAGACTTCATGTAATTAGAAAGTGCTTTACAATCTCCGTACTTATTTTTTTCTACGTACTGCGCATCAAAAGATTGCCAGCCACCGATTCCTAACTGTACACTTACGTAACGAACTTCGCTTTGCATATACTCATAAATTCGTTTAATCTTTTCCCGATCGGTAGCCGCATCGTCTGTTACTGCTCTAACCTTTTCCTGCGTTTGTAAGCTCAGCCCCTGACGGTCTTTGTTTAGTTCATATAAAAATGAACCAAAAGATTTCCAGGTAGACATATCCCCTTCGTATTTATCCACCGCAAATTTGGTAGCACTAATCCGGAGTACCGGATATTTTTGGTTATTGGGCATATACACTTCGCGCTTTAAAGCTGGTAAATTCTTTCCGGTCCAGGTATAAATTTTGGTACCTCCAACCTTATCAACAGAAGTCCTTAGTTTGACATTTTCTTGTTTACTATGAATATCAAGTCCCGGAGGTACCGCTATTTTAACTTCAAAGAATTGTACCGATTGCCCGAAACCATTTATCCTATAATCGGGATAAGACATGATTCCTTTATGTTCCTTAGTGCAATGATATTCGATCGTATACGGATAGCTGCTGTGATTGACGGTTAAATATTTATACCGGGTATCTGAATAAATGGTATTACTACCAATGGCACTACGGTCGCTAAAATCTTTTTGTTTATACGCGTTCACCTCATTACCATTTCCGTCATATACTTTTGCCCAAAGCTTTTTTATTTTTGAATATTGATCGTAGTAAAAAACTAATTCATTAGCATCACTTTCTCCATTTAAGATAGTCACTACCACTGTTTCTGTTTCTACTGCTTCGGAGATATTATTAACAATAAATTCTGATTTTTCTGAACGTATTACCTCATTTGCATCCTTCTGTAAAGCGTCCGGAATCAGTAAGGAGTTATACAATGAATTTTGGGCCGTTACACTTCCCGTTAACAAAATAAAACAACAAAAGGCGATAATTTTATTCATACGCGTATTTACTTAAAAGTTGTTTAAAGAACTGATACTCTAGCTCTTCTTTTTCAAAACGATTTGCTCTCCTTGTTTTTCTATAATCAAATCATAAAAGTGTCGAATACCCTGATATTCATCGGGTTTGTAACGATTCTTTTTAATATGAATTTTGCTGGTAATTTGAATTTTTCCATCATTTTCACTAACCAAATATCTAAAAACTCCTCCATCCTCCTCCATCTTCACGAGTGCTGGTTCAGGTAATTCCTCCACCGCATATCCCTCAGGAATGGTCAGATTAATTACGTATTGTTCTTTAATTTGAAAAGGCATATCTACAGAAAAAGTACGACTTTCAAGTTTAAGTGGATTTTCTTCGTATCCATTTCCGAGCATTGGAGACATATAGATAAAATCGTCATTGATCTGTGCTGCGTTGGGCAACTCGATTTCCAGGGAAGACTTAAAGGATTCGTTCGCTTTTTCTGGATTAGCAAAATTGAGGTTACTAACTTTAGCATCTGGAAAACTGCTCTGCCAATTGCCCAAAATATGCTCGTGGTCTTTTTTCATATTCTCATAATAAGCCTGACGGCGCCCCATCGCCGTATATCCGGAACAAATTTCCTGAATACTTCCAGTCAAAGTTCCATCCGCAGACAATTCTGCGTTGATGATCATCTTTTCAACGTCCGCAGGAACCGCGATATTAATCCATTGGGACTGAGGGCCATCAACAAGCCATCCTCGGTAGTTGAGCGAATTCGCCCGTAGATATTCCGCACTGCGATGCTCACTTCCTACGTCTAATAATTGTTCTTTATCACCCGTTTTCACAAAAGCCAATACGTGATTAAACTGATCCGTTTTGGGGTATAATTCCAGCACTTTCCCGTGAGAACGAGTACTAATCAACACCGGATAGGTTTCGAGTCCCAGTTGCTGACAAACAGCGACTAACATCAGATTCATTTCTCCGGCAGTAGCCAGCTTATTTTCGAAGGCATCGTCTAAACTTTTTATTGTATAAATACCCATAAACTCATTCCACGTCACATTACTATTAATGAAATTATAAACAATCATTAATTTTTCTTGGGGATCCGTAACAGAAGCGACCAGGGGACTGACGGCTTCCATAAGCTTTTTGGTATTACGGGCTTTATAAATTTGGTCACCAAAGGAATTATGTTTCTTTAAATTTTCCGCTACCTTTTCCCAGCTTGAGCTAACTTGTCGAGCTATGCTATTGGGATATTGGATGGATTTTAATTGAAAACTAATTTTAGCATAATAATCTTTCATGGTAGTTATAAATCGCTCCGGCTTCATAGCGGGGACATCTCTCATTATATAACTATTCTGAATGATCCGGGCGGAGATGCTTCCATTTGTTGTTTTTACCGAAGACCGTTGATTGTTAAATTCAATTGTTTCTACTTTAACCTGAGTTTCTACTTCGGGAGCTTCTCCCTGAGTGAAGGAAATGTACTTAAACCATTCGGGAATATTAGTTCTCAGTTCACTGTGGCGAGTAGGAATATTGGTTTGAAAATACCAATCGTCCAAATCATAGATACCACCTGATTCTTTTACGTAACTATATTCGATAATAGCACCCTTTTCTAATGAAGGCATCGCAAATTTCTTTTGAGACCAGTATTCATTAATTTTTTCTGTAAAAATGTCTTTCTTGTTCAGCTTTACTTTTTCTCCATTCGGCAAAATCACCTGCGCTCTTAAGGAAGTGATACCTTGCACTTTATCATGTGAATAATATGGAATCTCAATATCTCCCCGATCAAACCCGGATTCTTTAAAAATTTTTATCCGGACATGACGATTCATCACGTAGCTAGTGCTTCCTTTAAAATTAAATTCTAGGGTGGCAAAATCTGTTAGTATCGCAGCTTCTGCTTCTGAATCACCGGGATAACTAGTCATTGTCAAATCCGCCTCATCTGTCTTGCCCCACTTGATGGGTGGCTTTTGCGCAAAAACCAAACCTGCTAAACTAATACAACAACAAATCAAGAGCAACCTTTTCATCTAATAAAATTTCGTGTTATTTAACATTTGAACACAACAAATATAACATATACATTTTGAATGTCCATTACTTTCTTAATAAAAAAACAATACATTTTGGAAAAAAATCATTAAAATGATAATTGATTAGCGAGAAGAAACGGGGTCGAATGACCCGAATGAATAACAAAAAAATTGTAAAATATTTCTCAGTCAAAATACAAAATTCACAAGCCTCAATTCCCAAAAACCACAAACCGCCCATCCACCACCGCACTCAACGGCAGCAATGCATCTCCCGTCCATTCACCAAAGATAGTAATTGGACATCCTGCACTCAGTGCCAGTAATCGCCAGTTGTCTTCCGGCCTGGTCAGTGCAGGAATATATTTTTTTTCGGAATCTACCAATACGAGTCCTTCGGAAGTAGTGACGGGAATCAGTTTTTCCAAACAAACCGGAAAGTCTGCCAACCACGGGTTATCCGCCAGTGCCCGCGCGTAGGTTTCTAAAAAATCATTGATACTGTTAGCCCCTTTTAGTGATTCGATACTTTCGCCCGTCGGATCGGGTAATTTTACCAATGCTCGCAATGGATAACTAGCCGGATAATACACCAGTTCTCCCGAATAGATATGTCCGGTTTGCCAGTGTTGATCGTAGCCCATATTATTAAAACTATAATCCAGGATCAGCGCATATTTTTTGCATTGACGTCCCAGCAACCAGGTTTTTCGATAAGCGATATTATCCAGATTTATTCCTTCAAAATTTCCTACTACGCCCCACTGATCCACCAAACCGGGCTGAGCCAGAATATCTGATTTTTTATCCGTGATGCCAGCGACCCGAATGATTTGTTCGCGCAGCAATTCGGGCAATTGGTCCAATTGTTTAAACCCAGCAACCAATAAATAAAGCTCCGCTAATTCCCGGAGCAGATGATCCGGCCAATCGTCTAAGGTAGTGGGCAATAGTTGTAAAGAACGAATTTTTGGGCCGAGGGCACTCAGTTGTGTGTCGACCATCCGGGCCGATAAATCCTGCCAGAAGTTATAGTCCTGTTCTTCAACCGAAGCCATTCCTTGCCGTATCAAATCCAGCAACCAGACCTCCAAATCTTCTACCCCAGCGGTCATCCGTTGCAGTCGTAGCAGTCGGTTTTGTAACCGTTTGTCCAGCTTCGCCATTTCGTCGGATGCGTTCTTTTTTACAGAAACCAAAGCATCCGGTATTTTTTTATTTTTCCAAAGATTTACCCAATCGGGGGCTTCGCTGGCTTGACGAAATTCTTTAGGTTGACGGACAAAAAGGAGCATGAGCCCCAGGATGTGTTTGCAGGGTTTATTACGAGCAGGGCAATTACAGTTAAAATAAGGTCCGTCTAATTGAATGGAAATTTTGTAAGTATTACTGCTACTACCACGACAACGGCCCCAGAAGAGATTTTTCTGACGGGCCAGAATGACCCATTTGGCCGCATCTGCATACTGCTCACTTCGGTCGGCAGTAGCAAGGTCGGGGGCATAAGAAAGAATCATGGCTTCGGTCACAAGTGGGGTTGAATACAGTGTAGTGAATTAGAATAATAGGCCCAGTATTTTTTTACCAGCTGGCTAGTTCGCTGGTTGGCCAGTTAGCTAATCAGCTTTATTTATAGTTTATTATCCCCAGCTTTAAAGTTGCCAAATTATTGTTAGAAATATTATTGCGGCGTTTCCTGCAGAATTCCGAGGGCCTGAATAGCTTTTTCGGATGCCGTTTGTTCTGCACTTTTTTTGTTAAAATCGTCAGCAGTGGCTAATTTTTTACCATCAATCAAAACCGCAACCTTAAATCTGTCCCGCTTTTCAAACTTATATTTCGCAATCATTTTATAGGAAACAATAGAACCATTTTTCTGACACCACTCCAGCAACTGACTCTTATAATTATCGTCGTAACTTTCGAGTTCGTGAATGTCCAGATAGCCCCGTAATATTTTTTTAACCACGTAGGTTCGGGTTCCGTTGTAGCCCCGTTCCAGATACACTGCTCCTACTAGTGCTTCCAGTGCGTTTCCGAGCATGGATTTACTCAGACGGGTATTGTTATATTGTGCCAAAAATTCGTCCAGCCCCATCTTGTCTGCAATCCGGTTAAGGGATTTTCGCTTGACAATTTTAGAACGCATCTTCGTTAAAAATCCTTCGTCGCTACCAGGATACTTTTTAAAAAGATATTCTGCCACAATCGTTCCTAGCACCGCATCTCCCAGGTATTCCAGACGCTCGTTGCTCTGCACGGATAATAACTTGTCCGTAGAATTGGATTTGTGATAAAAAGCCAGTTTAAACAATGCCATATTAGCCGGAATAAATCCCAGCATAGGACGTAACCGACGGGCAAACTGCTTGTCAGCGGAGAAAAAATAGTTATAAAATTTCCGAATAAAATTGATCATTATACAAATTATACACAAAACAAATCAGACCATAAAATGCAATTAAGCAGATCAGTCCATACCATCTTAAAATAGCCCTTTCAAGCCAAGCGAGAAAATCAATGGATAGAGTAGGTTTATTTCAAAAAAGAAAACTACGACCAAAGTAATCCAACAAGGTCAAGTACATGGTGTACTAATAAAAAATAAGTCTAAATATATATGAAAAGAGGGATGACTAGCAGAAAGGTACGATTGATAAGTATTTCTTAGGTTTCTGTATAAAATGCTGTTGGGATAGCAAGTAAAAGAATGAAGATGATTATCCTACCTCGGATAGTCATTATCATATTTTTAGAGTAGAAACTTTCAAAACATAATCAACGAACACAGGCTACTGGTCCTCCTTCTTTTGTCAGTTTTCTTCGTAAATTTTAGTACGAAAGTACAAATAATAATTTGTGATTGATGGGATTCAAGGCAAAGTATGCCTTTGGTTAAGAACCAAACTCTTTAAAATCCAAGGTACAACCTATTTTTTAATTTCACAATTCTTTTGCTGATTTTCATGCTGAATAACAGAAATCTGTCGTTAATTAGCCTTTAAATTTCCCAAAAACAAGCGAAGAATTATGTCCTCCGAATCCAAAAGTATTGCTAAGAATATAGTTAATTTCTCGCTCCTGCGCTTCGTTAAAAGTCAGGTTTAACGCATTATCTATTTCCGGATCGTCCGTAAAGTGGTTAATAGTTGGTGGTACAATGCCGTGATTAAGTGCCATAATACCTGCGATAGATTCAATCGCTCCCGCAGCACCTAACAGATGGCCCGTCATTGATTTGGTAGAACTAATATTTAGCTTATTGGCATGATCTCCAAAGACTCTTTTTATGGCAATGGTCTCTGCGATATCTCCCAGCGGCGTAGAAGTTCCGTGTACGTTTACGTAGTCTATCTGTTCTAGGTTCAATTTAGCATCACTAATTGCCATTTTCATCACATTCATAGCGCCAAGTCCCTCGGGGTGAGGAGCCGTCATATGATGTGCATCCGCAGTAGCACCGGCTCCAAGCACTTCGGCGTAAATGGTCGCACCACGCTGAATGGCATGTTCATATTCTTCCAGAATTAATGCACCAGCACCTTCTCCCAGAACAAATCCGTCCCGATCTTTATCGAATGGACGGGAAGCCGTTTTGTAATCGTCGTTTCGGGTAGATAATGCTTTCATTGCATTAAACCCACCGATGCCCACCTTGGCAACGGAAGCTTCCGATCCTCCGGTAATAATCACATCTGCCCGACCCAGTCGAATATAATCCATAGCGGCAGCAATGGCGTGGGAAGAAGAAGCACAGGCAGAAACGGTCGCGTAGTTGACGCCCCTAAATCCAAACTGAATAGAGATTAGTCCAGCGGCAATATCCGCAATCATTTTAGGGACGGTAAAGGGATTGTAACGGGGCGTACCGCTGCCGTTGGCATGTTCGGTCACTTCGTGTTCTAATGTAGCCAAGCCTCCAATTCCAGATCCCCAAATAACACCAGACCGATCAAGGTCAAGCTTTTCGAGATCCAGACCTGAATGTTGTATCGCTTCCTGAGTGGCGACCATAGCAAATTGTGCATAAAGATCCATTCGCCTTAACTCCCGTCGATCTAAATGATCTTCAGGGGTAAAATCTTTGACCTCACAGGCAAATTTTGTTTTAAATTCAGTGGTCTCAAAACGGGTAATGGGAGCGGCTCCGCTTTTTCCGTTTTGTAACCCATGATAGTATGCCTGCAGGTTATTTCCGATAGGAGTAAGCGCTCCCAGTCCTGTTACAACAACCCTTTTCATAAATTTGGTATAAAACAACAAATTAGAGAATGAATACTCATCCTCTAATCTGCAGTATGATGGTTAAATCACGCAGAAAATACGGATCCTAAGATCCATTTTCCGCTATTTCAATTTCAGTGTAAAAGGTCTGGCTTATTCCTGAATCTGAGACTGCAGGTATTCTACTGCCTGACCGACCGTTGTAATGTTTTCCGCTTGCTCATCAGGAATAGAAATATCAAATTCTTTTTCAAATTCCATGATTAATTCAACCGTATCAAGTGAGTCTGCTCCCAGATCGTTGGTAAAGCTAGCCTCTTGCGTGATTTCTGATTCATCGACGCCTAATTTATCGACGATGATCTTGTTTACTCTTTCAGCAATGTTTGACATAATAATAATTTCTAGTTTGTTAAATTCCAAAAGTAGTGCAAAGTAAGCTATAAGAACGATGATAACCAAAGTTTTCTCCTATTTTTTGCACTACTAATCCAATGTGAATAATACTTTTAAATACATTTTGAGGGTAAAAATGTTCATTTCTACCTTTAATAGCTTTATTCCAAGCTATTTATTGTAATAAACACACTAATACTTTATAATAGATGGCTAATTATAGAGACATTGTTGTATATTAGCCAAGTTTTCCGTGAGTTATAAGTCTTTTTACCCTTAAAATAAGGATTTGACACATACTAACTCTCCCTTGAAATACTTTTTAGCATCACCTTTTTTAATTTTTTTTATGAAAAGAATAGATCATCAAAACACCAAAATTGTGGCCACCGTCGGCCCTGCTTGTAGTTCTTACGAAAATTTATTAGCACTCGCCAATGCTGGAGTGGACTGTTTTCGACTTAATTTTTCACACGGTAAGCATAGTGATCACAAAAAAGTCATTGACCATTTGGTCTATATTAACGAAAAATACAACTATCACCTTAGTATTCTGGCGGATTTACAAGGCCCTAAATTAAGAGTTGGAAAGATCAAGGATGACAGCCTGATGCTAAAAAAAGGAGATGTTTTGACCTTTGTGAATAAAGATTGTCTGGGCACGATGGAAAAAATTTATATGAGTTACCAGCAGTTCCCCCAGGATGTGCAAGTCGGCGAAAAAGTGATGATCGACGACGGAAAATTAATGCTGGAAGTCATTAGTACCAATAAAAAGGACGAGGTAAAATTAAAGGTACTTTTTGGTGGTAAATTATCTTCTAACAAAGGAGTTAATCTACCCAATACGAAGATTTCGCTTCCCTCTCTAACGGAAAAAGATGAGATTGACCTGGCATATATCCTTACTTTACCGGTGCATTGGATCGCTCTTTCTTTTGTGCGATCAGCCAAAGATATAAAAGACTTACAGGCTCGACTAACTGCTGCCAATCATCCAGCTAAGGTAATGGCAAAAATTGAAAAGCCGGAAGCCATCGAAAAACTAGATAAGATTATCAAAGCGTCTAATGGTATTATGGTCGCCCGTGGAGATTTGGGGGTCGAAATGCCGATTGAAAAACTTCCTATTCTGCAAAAACATATTATCAACCGTTGCCTCCAATATGCCCGCCCCGTCATTGTGGCTACCCACATGATGGATAGTATGATTACACAACCCATTCCGACTCGTGCGGAGATTACCGATGTAGCCAATGCGGTGTTGGACGGAGCAGATGCGGTAATGTTGAGTGGAGAAACTTCCGTCGGTGTGCACCCCGTTAAGGTAGTAGAAGCGATGAACAGAATTATCGAAGAAGCCGAAAAAACATATAGTATAAAAGGTCGCAGACCAAAGCCAAGTAAAAAATCCAGAACGTTTATTTCCGATTCTGTTTGCTTTAGTGCTGCCAAAACGGCAGAAGAGATTGAGTCTAAAGCAATTATCGGAATGACCAGCTCGGGATACACCGCATTTAAAGTATCCAGTTACCGACCAGATGCCAAAATTTATATTTTTTCTGAGAAAGCACATATGCTTTCTACCCTCAACTTGGCTTGGGGAGTCAAATGTTTTTATTATGACAAATTTACGACCACGGATGAGACCATCCACGATGTAAATGAAATTCTAAAAACCAACGAAATCGTAAAAGTAGATGATGTAGTGGTCAATATTGGAAGTATGCCCATCAAACGTAGGCACCGAACCAATATGTTTAAAGTAACGGTGGTGGAATAAAACCCTACTATTGGAATTTATTAAAAAATAACCCTGACTCAAATGATGCGTCAGGGTTATTTTTATGTTAAAAGAAGGAAAGTACAGCCTTATCAATTTTATCTAAATATACTTTTGTCCAAGTACTTATAACCAAATTCGTAATTTTACGTAACTATCTCCTGTATATCCGCCAGTAGTAACCACTACCCGGCACTTTTTTAAAAAAAACACACAATTCTTAAAAATGAAGATTATTATTCCAATGGCTGGACGTGGTTCTCGACTCAGACCACACACCCTAACTACCCCAAAACCACTAGTAAAGATTGCCGGAAAACCAATGGTACAAAGATTAGTGGAGGATCTTACGAAAGGATATCCCGGTAAAGTAGACGAAATTGCCTTTATTATCGGTGATTTCGGGCCTGAAGTTCCACAGCAACTAATGGATATTGCCGCTTCGTTAGGGGCAAAAGGAAGTGTTTATCAACAACACGAGCCGCTAGGTACCGCCCACGCGATTCTTTGTGCCAAAGAAAGCCTTTCGGGCAACTGCTTCGTAGCCTTCTCTGATACACTTTTTAGTGCCAGTTTTGACTTTGACCCCCAGGAGGATGGGGTGATTTGGGTGCAAAAAGTAGAAGATCCTTCTGCATTTGGGGTCGTAAAAGTGGATAGTAATCAGGTAATTACCGATTTTGTGGAAAAATCGCCCGTTTTTGTGTCCGATCTGGCGATTGTAGGAATCTATTACTTCCGAGATGGAGAAATGCTTAGAAATGAATTACAGTATGTAATTGACAACGAGATCAAAGATAAAGGGGAATATCAGCTAACTAGTGCCCTCGAAAATATGAAGGCGAAAGGACTGAAATTCCGTCCGGGAAAGATTGACGAATGGCTGGATTGTGGGAATAAAGATGCCGTTGTATACACAAATCAACGGATGTTAACCTTTATGGGTACCGAAAATCACATTGATCCTAGTGCAACCGTTGAAAATGCCGTAATTTTACCTCCCTGCTTTATTGGTAAAAATACCGTCGTCAAAAATTCGGTCATTGGACCGCATACTTCCATCGGGAACAATTCCACAGTTGATAGTTCCGTTATTAATAACAGTATTATTCAAGAAGACAGCACCGTAACCAATGCCAATATGAGTAATTCTATGCTGGGTAATAAGGTTGATTACGAAGGAAAACCATCTGAACTCAGTCTGGGTGATTTTTCAAAATACATAATATGATTATTCGTCGCTTTTTTAGTTTGTTCCTAACCATCAGTCTGCTTGCAGGCGCTACCCTTTCTCTGTCCGCACAACCGCGACCTACAGAAGAACAGGTAGAAACGGAAAAAATCTTTATTGATGCCTCCCGTGAAAAAGTGTTGGGTAATTACGAAAATGCGGCTTATCTATTTAAAGAAGTACTCAAGCGGGATAAAAATAACCACGCCGCGGCCTATGAATTGGCCCGACTTTATGATGTCCTCGACAACCTGGACAAAGCGATGGCTAGTATAAAAATGGCCATCGCCGGAGACTCACAAAATCCGTGGTACCAGATGTTTTTAGCCGACTTGTTTGACCGTAAGGGTAAATATAAAGACGGTGCAAAGATTTTTGAAAAACTCGTCAGCGAATCACCTTATAATGAATATTATTATATCAAATGGGCCTTTTTACTGATGAAAGCCAATCAACCGGAAAAAGCAATTGAGGTCTACTCTATGCTAGAACAACGCATCGGTATTTCAGAAGAAATTTCTCGAAAAAAACATTCGTTATACCTTGGAATTGGACAACCCGGAAAAGCAATTGAAACCTATCAACTGCTGATCAAATCGGACCCTTACAACGTTGAGTATCATCACCTGCTGGCTTCTTTATACCGACAACTTGAAGATGAAGAAAACGCCATAAAGATTTACGAAGAGATTTTAGAAATTGATCCAAATGATGCAAAGGCAAGTATTGCACTGGCCGACCGACAGAAAGTGGCGGGAGATGATGTGAGTTATTTAAATAGCCTTCAATCCGTCTTCGCGAAACCGGACGTTGATATTGATATGAAGATCAAAGAAATTCTTCCGTACATTCGTCAAGCAGTCGATACGCCCAACGAACCTATCATGAATGCGACGCTGCAATTGGCCAATATTTTGGAAGAGCAGCATCCCACCGAAGCCAAGGCTTACTCCGTGTCGGGTGACTTGCTCTATTACTCCGGACGAAAAAGGCAAGCTTTAAAAAAATATCTAAAAGCTCGTACGTTGAACAATACGATCTATAGTATTTATGATCAGATTATGTATATCAATCTGGAGACAAACAGCTACGATACGTTACTAACTATTTCTAACGAAGCAATTGATTTGTTTCCTAATCAGGCAGCAGCGTATTATTTTAATGGCGTGGCTTTGGACTTTAAACAAAAGGATCAGGCGGCGATTAGCTCTTACCAACAGGCATTGCTGATGGCACGCAAAAATCCCCGATTACAATTTGACTTGTACGCACGACTTGGTGGATTATACCACCGAATAAATAAACATACTTTGTCTGACACTAATATGGACAAAGCTTTACAACTCAACCCAAAAGATTTTAACCTACTTAATAACTACAGTTATTATCTTGCGAACCGTGGTGTACAATTAGAAAAGGCCAAAAAAATGTCTGCTCTCGCCAATGAACTTCATCCCAATCAAGCACAATTTCAAGATACTTATGGCTGGATTTTATACCAAATGAAGGAATACGAAAGCGCGCGCGAATGGTTGATAAAAGCTATTGATAATGGCGGCGATTCCAATCCTAGCATACTTGAGCATTATGGTGATATTCTTTTTCAAATTGGAAAAACGGAAGCGGCTATTATCGAATGGCAGAAAGCACTGGAGAAAAAAGGAGGCAAGGACGAAGGACTACAAGAAAAAATTCGTAGCCGCCAGCTGTAGTTAATAATATTTATTGAAAGATAGGAGTTGTTAAAAAAAAGAGGCTACTCGATTACTCAAGTAGCCTCTTATTTTTTAGAGATATTCAAATGATCTCATATTTACAATCTACTGATCACAAACATTTTTGTCATTTGACGCTTACCATCTAGCTTGATTCTTACGGTGTAAACACCAGGCTGATAGTTTGGCATCCCGAATCTTACCACCTCATCCGTCAATACATCAATAGAACGAGACTGCATTAGCTGTCCTAAACTATTGCTGATCATAATCTCTGCAGACAAGCCTTCGTAAGCACCTAAGCTTAGATTGATCTCGTCCAGTGCTGGATTAGGATAAACCGTGAAGTCTTTCAGATTCAAATCAAATGAAACTTCTTTCACTTCAGAATATCGGTAACCTCCGTCTCCATAAATTTGCTTTACTCGGTAGTAATTGATTCCTTCGGCCGCGTGCTCATCTCTACTTTGATAGTTCATATAATTTCGAGAATCGCTAATACTGATTACTTCTTCTAACAATTCAAAGTTGATTCCATCTCTGGAATATTCTACCTCAAAATAATCATTCTTGTAATCTGTATTGGTTACCCAATTCATTGACACCCCACGATCACTTTTCACTGCATCAAAGTACAAATAATCACTTTGCTGTGTAGGAATGACTCGCAAGCATCAAGACTCCAGTATGCTAGTTGGGTACCTTCACAAGTGACTACATCTTCGCTTGAATTGGTTTTCACTAGATCCCCAGTATTATTATCTACACAATTTACAGGAGTCTCCGTCGTAAATTCGGGATTAGCTCCAGCGATTGCCGTAAATTGCCAGAGCAACAGACAGCAAAAAAATGAAAAATAGTAATTTATTCTTCTCATGATTTAAAAAATTTAATGATTAAAAAATATTAAAATAGAACTGTATAGCCTTTCTTCCGAGGGAAGAATACAGTTTAAAAATCAATTTAATAAATCAGTATTTGGAACAAATCACTAAACTGGCAATGGCTTGAAAAAGAAAATACTTTTTCAAAAAAGTTATTTAACCAGTTGTTTTTGGAACGGAAAAAATAAAGCGGTATTAGACCGCTTCATCACTTAAAACTTTCTATTTCTTTGGTAAGTTGTATCTCTAATATTTGGGGAGAAAAAGGTATCTGAAAGGGTTTTTTACCTTTTTAAGACAAAAAAATGTGTATTTTGTCACTTAAGCAACCTAAAAATATATAATAATTTCTAATTATTAAAATATCTAATTATTAAAATAAGTACTAACTTTTTTTGCACTTCCTGGTCCGACAACGGCCTCTAAATCAGTATAAGTAGCTAATTTTATTTTTTTGACAGAACCAAATTTCTGTAATAATTTGGCGGCCGTTTTTTCTCCAATTCCAGGAATATTGGTAAGCTCTGTGGAGGTGAAATTCTGGGAACGTTTAAGTCTATGAAAAGTAATAGCGAAGCGATGAGCCTCATTTCGTAGTTGTTGGATCAATTTAAGCGATTCAGATCTTTTGTCAATGTATAAAGGAATAGGGTCTTCCGGAAAGAAAATTTCTTCCAACCTTTTTGCAACCCCAATCATGGTAATTTTCTTTTCCAATCCTAAAATTTTTAGGCTTTCTAAAGCGGCACTCACCTGTCCTTTTCCGCCATCAATAATAATGAGTTGGGGTAGCGGCTGGTCTTCATCTAATAGTCGACGATATCGACGATGGACGACTTCAGTCATAGATGCAAAATCATCTGGTCCGACTACTGTTTTTATATTAAAATGACGATAATCTTTTTTAGAAGGCTTGGCATTTTTAAAAACGACACAAGAGGCAACGGGAAAAGATCCTCCCATGTTGGAGTTGTCAAAGCATTCGATGTGCAATGGCAAATCGTCCATCTGTAGATCGGCTTTTAGCGTCCGTAAAATTCGCTCGGCGGGCGTTTGCTTGTTCATCCTGTTCAGGTCTTCTTTCTTCCGCTGGAACATAAAATACTTTCCATTTTTCTCAGATAGGTCAAGCAATTTTCTTTTGTCACCAATCTTAGGAATCGTCACCATGATATCATTAGCCGGGGGCGTCACTTCAAAAGGAACAACAATCTCCGGAGCAATACTATTGAATTTATCTCGTAGCTGAACAATAGTATATTCGAGTAATTCGATAATATCATCGTCCAGATTTTTGACTAATTCCTGAGTATACGTATTGACCACTACCCCGTTGAGCACTTTGATATAATTTACAAATGCCAGTTTTTCATCGTCGGTAATAGAAAAAATATCAATATCTCTCAGGGTTGGGCTTACCATGGTAGATTTACCCTGGTAATTATCAAACGCCTTCAGCTTGTCTTTAATTTGTGCTGCTTTTTCAAATTCCATGTTCTCGGCCAGACTGATCATTTCTTCTTTAAAATGATTTTTTACGGCCGCAAAATTACCTTTGAGCATATTTTTAATTTGCTCTATTTTCTTATTATAACTTTCTTCTGATTCTAAATTTTCACAGGGTCCCAGACAGTTTTTGATGTGGTATTCTAAGCATACCCTAAATTTTCCTGCCTCAATATTTTGGGACGACAAATTAAAATTACAAGTACGTAATGGAAATAATTCTTTGATAAGATCCAGAATAATCTTAATCCGATTTTTGGAAGTATAGGGCCCAAAATAAGTAGAGCCGTCCCGGATAAGTCGTCTCGTCAAAAAGACCCTTGGAAAACGTTCATTTTTGATCACCAGATAAGTATAAGTTTTCCCGTCCTTGAGCGCAACGTTGTAACGCGGCTGGTGTTTTTTAATCAACGTTGCTTCCAGCAGGAGTGCATCCGCCTCGGAATCCACGACGGTAAATTCGATCCGGTGGGCATTTTTTACCATGACCTTTGTTTTCCGTACCCGATCTTTACGCTGACCAAAGTAAGAGGACAACCGACTTTTCAGATCCTTGGCTTTCCCTACGTAAAGAATGGTATCTTCCTTATTGATAAAACGATACACTCCGGGCTGACGCGGAATAGAAGGAGCAAGTGTTTGGTAATCTTTGGTTGTCAACGTTTAGAATTATTTTATTTCGAAAGAAATGAGCATCCATTCTAATACCTTGTGTATTAATCTTCAAGATCTAAAACATTTTGCCCTGACCTTTATCATCCACATCAAAGTCAATTGAATCACCCGGAGATAGTTTTTTCTTCTTATTGGTATTATCCCGCACGTTCATAATACGACTTTCTTCCAGTTTATTACCCAGCGCTTTCCAGCCTTTAACGTCAATAAAGTCCGCGATGTTTAATTCGTATTCCACCTTTCCCGTTTTCTCCTTCACCTCGTAGAGGATGGTTGGTTTAGGTTTGACAGAAACGAAAAACAGTTTAGAACTGCGGTGCTCGGTGATAAAGCTGTATTTGGTATTGTCCGTGGTGGTTTCGACATTAAATCGTTTTACCATCGTCCACTTTTTACCGCCATCATAGTAGACCGCATTCACAACCAACTTTGTACTAAACTTACCGATGTGCAATAATTCTTTAGTATCAAATTTTTTGGTCAGATCTGCTTCGTTTATTTCGTAAGTACCATCTTTATAAATGGCGATGATTTTATCTCCCGTATCATAGTCCCCGAGTGAGACACCCCGTTCTTCCGTATTGAGTCGTCCACTGACTTTATCCATAAATATTTTCTGCGCGCCCAGAGTGGATTTACCAACTTCCTTCAGGGTCACCTTTTTGATGGGATACTGTGTAACAATATTTCCGTTAACCGAGCGGGTTTTTATATCCAGCTCTTCAAAATAATAATCAAATACTTTTTTACGTGCTTTAGATGTTGGAGACAATACAATGGTTACTACTTCAGATTCTCCGTTTGGATTAGCGGACAGATAATGTATCCGCGAGCCCTTAGCACCTTTGGTCAGATCATAATCCCGGTCACGGGTAATTCCTTTTACCGGAAAGCGCTTGGCCATAGACTTACCCGTTTTTGCATCCAGATAGATCATGTTGTAGATCATTCGTTCGTCTCCTTTTCGCCAAACCGCCACGTGCAAAACATTTTTACCAACAAAAACTTTCGTCCCCATTCTGACTACTTTCATGACCCCGTCCTTCCGAAAAATAATGATATCGTCAATATCGGCACAATCACAAACAAACTCATCTTTTCTAAGTCCCGACCCAATAAATCCCTCTTTACGATTAATATAAAGTTTGGTGTTATTGGCAACTACCGCCCGGGCCTTAATCGTTTCAAAAGAAGTAATCTCGGTTCGTCGCTCCCGACCTTTACCATATTTATCCAAAAGGTTTTGGAAGTAAGCAACCGCAAAATCTGTCAGGTGCTTAAGATCATATTTAGTCTGTTTGATATCCGTTTCCAGTCGAGCAATTAATTCGTCGGCCTTAAAAGCGTTATATTTAGAAATACGGCGAATTTTGATTTCCGTCAGTCGGGTAATATCCTCTTCGGTTATGTCTCTTAATAATTTTACGCGCTTATCTCCTTTTTTGGGTTTACCATCTGCTGGCGTAATAATGTATTTTTTGAGTTCTTTAGCAATTACCTTGAGGACTTCTTCCCATGATTCACACTCTTCAATTTCACGGTAAATTCTATTTTGAATAAAGATTTTCTCCAGACTTGCAAAATGCCATTTCTCCTGTAATTCGGACAGTTTAATTTCCAGTTCCAGTTTAAGAAGCGCCTTGGTTCGTTCGGTGCAAACCTTCAGAATATCATTGACCGACAAGAAATGTGGTTTATCGTCAATGATCACGCAGGCATTAGGAGAAATAGAAACCTCACAGTTGGTAAAAGCATACAAAGCATCAATCGTAACCTGTGGAGAAACACCAGACGCCAGATCAATCTGAATCTCCACGTCCTTGGCTGTATTATCAACTACCTTTTTAATTTTGATTTTCCCCTTATCATTGGCCTTAATGATGCTATCAATCAGGTTGCTAGTCGTAACGTTGTATGGCAAGTCTTTAACCAATAAAGTTGTCTTGTCTTTTTGCTCAATTCTGGCGCGTACTTTTATTTTACCTCCTCGTTTACCAAGATTATATTCGCTAACATCAATCAATCCGCCAGTCTGAAAATCGGGTAGAATTCTAAATGGTTTATCCTGTAATATTTTGATCGAAGCCCGAATGAGTTCAATAAAGTTATGGGGCATAATCTTCGTGGACAATCCCACTGCGATTCCTTCTACTCCCTGAGCGAGTACAAGCGGAAATTTCATGGGTAAATTGATCGGTTCCTGATTACGACCATCGTAAGAATATTGCCATTCGGTGGTCTGGGGGTTGAAGGCCACTTCGAGGGCAAATTTAGTCAACCGTCCTTCGATATATCGTGGTGCCGCGGCCCGGTCACCAGTCCGCTGATCTCCCCAGTTTCCCTGCGGATCGATCAGCAAATCTTTTTGTCCCAAATTAACCAGCGCATCTCCAATCGCAGCATCTCCGTGTGGATGATATTGCATGGTTTGGCCGATCACGTTGGCGATCTTGTGGTAACGGCCATCATCCATTTTTTTAAGCGCGTGCAAGATACGACGCTGTACTGGTTTAAGTCCATCCTCAATAGAAGGAACGGCTCGTTCTAATATTACGTAGGAAGCGTAATCCAGAAAGTAATCCTGATACATACCACTTAGCGAAATATTACCATCTTCAGTAACAGCGCGATTGGGGGCGACGAGTTTGTCTTTTTTACGGGAACCTTTATTTTTGCTCATTGATATTTATATAATAGTGCGTTCTAAATGGATCAGCAAATATACAAAATTACCAGATAAATAAAAAACAAATTGTTGATTATAATGAGTACCAATCTCTTTTAAAGCGGATCTATTTGTGAGAATTTATAGCTACCTCATCTATTTTTAGAAGCCGATGCCTTCAACCCGGTTATGACAAGCGTTCCTTTTTTCGGCATTGGTATTAAGAATATTGAACATCTGCTTAGCATTTACTTTTTATTAGAAATATATAATTATGAAAAAGGAAATTTTTATTGCCTTAAAGGATTTCGAAAAAAGTCCAACTGCAATCTACGGAACCCAGCTTGCTAAACAATTAGACCGATTCGCCTACTTATTCGGGGTAGTAAAGGTTCCAATCATCACACCACCCGTCGTGATTGATGGTAGTATTCTGCAAAATACCGTGGCTACTCAGATTGAGCAGGTACATGATCAGGCAGAAAATAAGCTGGAAAATCTGGTCAACAAACTTAAGGAGATTCATCCTCAAGTGTACGCTGATGCGGCTACCGGTTTTAAGGAACCAACGGTTATTGACGAAACGGAAAAAAAAGATCCTTATCTAATGGTTATCGAGAGTACCAATGAGTTGACGACGATGCACGAATGGTTTGGTACCTATGAGACCAGACTCGCAGAAAATACAACGGTTCCTTCGTTAGTCGTTCCAAAAGAATATCCGTGGAAACCAATCCAGAATATCCTTTACATCATGGATAAGGATAGCGAAAATGTAGAAAACATGCATTATCTCGTAGAATTATCAACGGCATTTGGCGCCAAAATCAAAGTGGTGACCATTGCTCAAGATCAGGAAGCAGCGGCCAATAAACGGTATGAAAACACCGTCATCAACCTTTGCGAAACTTTGAATTTCAAGGATATTACTTTCCACCGGGTATTTACTCAGGATGCTTCCAGGACGATTGATCAATTGATGGAGCAAACTAAAGCTGACTGGCTGGCTTTTGAACACAAAGACCGATCATTTCTTGAACGGATGTTTGGCGATTATAACACGGAACATTTGATTTTAAATTCCAAAAAACCAGTGTTGGTATTTTAGTTTACACTTAGCTACTAACCCCAGCATGTAAAAAAACTACTCGCATGAAGATAAAACGATATAAAAGTTTAAAAGAAGCAACCACCACTCTAATGTCTGAGGGATATGTCCACTCTTTTGAGTTAACAAAAGCAGGTTTGCAATGTCTGAAAAACAAGAAAATTTATCCTGCTGAGGAAGTAAAAATTGTAGAGCACCATCGCTTTGAGGGGATAGATTCTACCGACGATACAGTGCTTCTTTTTGTTATGGAACTTGAAGATGGAACCAAAGGATTAAATATTTCTACATATGGTGCTTACTACGACCTTGATCTAATTGGATTTATTGATAAAGTAAAAATCATACCTAGAAAAAATTAAGTATTTTACTGGTTATCAATCATAAATTTTCAAAAGAAATACGATAATCATGCGTAACAAATTATTTTTATTCACTACTCTTTTGGCACTGTTCACTTCCAGCGCTTGCCTGAATCATAATCCCAATATTAACCAGGAAGGAGAAGACGAACTCAAAACCCTGGAGATGACGACACCGATCAACCGGGATGAAATCGTCTACACGGATACGATGTACGTTCCGATTTATTCTGACATTTATACCGATGCTTCTAATCTGAGAAACCTACTCGCAGCTACGCTAAGTATTCGGAATACCAGTTTTACGGATTCTTTATACATCTCGGTTATTGATTATTATAACACGGAAGGGGAGTTAGTTCGCAATTATATTGATGGGCCGCTCAGTTTACCGCCCATGGCTTCGATCAACTATGTTGTTGAACGAGAAGATGATACGGGAGGTTCAGGGGCCAATTTTATTGTAGCATTACAAGCGAAAAGTAAAAATATAAAACCACTTATCCAGGCGATTATGATTGGTCAAAATGGCAACAAGGGATTCTCTTTTACCAGCGAAGCATATTCCTTGAAAAATGATTAAATACAACTGAACATAGGTTATCTTTACCCGTTATACTTTTGAAAATCAGCAATCTATACATTTTTAATTTTATTTAATTATTTATGGTTGTTTCTTACAATAACTCTGACAGATAGTTAAATTTGCTCTTTTTAATCTAACATTAACTGCCTGTCTATAAAACCAAAACTTATGTTACGTTACGCAATTATTTTCTTCATTGTTGCCATAGTGGCAGGAATACTTGGATTCGGTGGTATCGCCGGTGGTGCAGCATCTATCGCTCAGGTATTATTTTATATTTTCCTTATTTTACTGGTAGTATCAGTAGTGAAGCACCTGATGACCAAAGCTGTATAGAGAATATATTAAAAATAATATTTACAAAAAAAGCCATTGGTCTAAAATGATTAATGGCTTTTTTTATTGAATACGTCACTCAATATCTCTGGTCGTTTTATTAGTACATTTAGATCAAAATAAATACCACTCTGAAGAAGATTATTTTCATCTATCAGTACGTAAAAAGGGAAGATAGTCGTAATAGATACTCGGTCGGTGAGTAACAAAGGAGGAGATATCAAAAGATGGATTGTACAAATCCAAACGTCAAATATTCAAATTTTAGTGTAATCAGCTTTCTAAATAACTTGGCGGAAATCGTGGTCAATATTGTTTATAAAAAAAGGAACCGAAAAACAGTTAATTTTTCGATTCCAGTTTGTTAATATGTTTTGGGAGAATAATTTTCTTCTTGTGATTTTTTTCAATATTATGCTGCCATTAAAGTAGACACATCATAACGTTTGCTAACCATACCGGATAATTTTTTACGTGCGTAAAAAATCCGACTTTTTACAGTACCCATTGGGAGATTCATCTTTTCAGCGATTTCATTATAGTGGTATCCTTCGGTAAACATTTCAAAAGGAATTTTATAAGTATCACTCAAGTTATTTACCATTCCTTTTAATTCTTTCAGAAGAATTATTTTTTCCCCGTTCATCTCCCTGCTGGTATTTCCGGGCAAGTAAGAAAGATCCTCGATTGGCTTAATTACCGCATTCTTTGTTTTTGCTCTGCGGTAGTGATTGATATATGAATTGTACATGATGGTAGTAACCCAGGCTTTAAAATTAGTTCCTTCTTTGAAACGATTTCGGCTGGCAAAACTACGCATTAAAGTCTCCTGCATTAGGTCTTTCGCATTCTCCTTGTTACGGGTTAACTTCATCGCAAATCCGTTTAGCAAAGATTCAATTTTATTTATTTCGGAATTAAAGGTCGTATCTGTCATAATTTTTTTATTTTTTGGTGGAGGAATTTTATGATTATATGAATTGATAAAATCCCGTTTATTCTTTCTATAAAATTATCTAGACTAAGCAGCGATTGGTTTCATTAAACTGATAATTCGGGCTTCGAAATTTTGTTGTACGAAAGAGGCATAAGACTTGGCAACTTCAAAGTGCATCCAGTTCAAAAGGTCTACCTCCTGTATAAATTCATTTTCCATTTCTTTTGTGATGGTACCAAAACCAATCTGCTCAATCATTTTAAGTTTCAGGTTATCAGCAATCTCTTCCAACTTATTTTGTCGCTGCAAAAACTTTTCGGCCTTTCTACCGATCGTTGATCCTTCGTTAGCCTTTTCGATTAATGTTAATTGGTGTCGACTTTTCTCCATCTTTACCTGATAATGGGCCACCGTCTTGATTAAGTTGGCAGTTACTAAAAACATCTCTGTGCTTTTCGCTGTTTCAGTAGTCGTTATTGGAAGTGCCATGGAATTTGTCATAATATTCGTTTTTAAAATTAACTGCTGGACAATGAATCTTTTAAATTAAGCTTCTATTTTTTCGCCCTGTATTAACTAATTATTCAAACCACGTGCCAACTTTATAAACAATTGATAATCAATCACTTATGTCCAAACAAAAAAAATAAATTTCCTGATATTTCAGGAAATTGATTATATTTCAGAAAAAAAATTACTACCTTTAGAGTCTATTTAAAAATAAATGAAAAAAGACGTTACCTCTTCTAACCCTACCTTAGATTTACTAGCCCAAACCGCCAGTCTATTACCCAATGGTGTACTCTGGCTCAATCAAGAAGGACATATCCTTGCGGTCAACCCGGCACTCGCCAACCGGCTGGGTTACGATTTTCCCCAATTTGAGCCCAAAACTATTTTTGAAGTGAATCCTTCCACCTCTTTTTTTTCGTGGAAGAAAATCTGGAAAAGACTAGTTGAAGAAAATCAATTGACTATTGATACCGAGCAGATGGCGGCCGATGAGTCTATCTTCCCCACCACTATGAGAATGATGTTACTCGAAGTAGAAGGCCAGACAATCTGTATGGCATTGGTAGAAAATGTGGTGGAGACAGTAGGCAATGTGACGGAAACCAACCGATTTAGAGACTTACTCGAGATGACGGCAAAAGTAGCCGAAGTGGGTGCGTACGAATTGGATTTGATAAGCAACAAATTAATTATTACGGACGAATTTTTTCGACTTCTAGATATTCCAAAACAAAAAAATCCTGAAATTGAAAAAACCAGGTCTATTTTCAGGGAGAGAATTGCGAAAGAAGACCTTCCACTGTACTTAAAAAATTACGAACTGGCCATTTCCGAGGGCCAGCCAGCCGAACAAGAATTATCCTACCTGACCAATGGAAAATACGAGGTCTTTAATTTTAAAATTATTCCCATTCAACGAGAAGGCAAAACGGTAAAGATTCACGGCACGATTCAGAACGTAGGCAAAATTACCCAACGAACGGATGAAATGTATTTTACAAAATTTTGTCTCGACCATGCACGCGATATGATCTTATGGGTTGATGAAGCCAATCAAAAAATTTCTTACGTCAACAATAGACTTTGCAAAGTATTGGGATACCTAAGTTCCGAATTAATCGGA